>JADYZQ010000217.1 GCA_020853015.1 Deltaproteobacteria bacterium | reverse complement strand
CGCAACGACCGCGGCAAGTACTCCAAGTTGATCGGCGATTTAGGTTTGCGTAAGTAAAACGATGGGCTTTGGCGAGCGGGGCAGGCACCGGGAGGGACGATTCTCAAAACTGATAATTTAAGCCGAAACTCTCACCCTGTGGGGATTTCAGCCTAAATTATCAGTTTTTTATTATCCTCCCCGAGCTTGTTCTTCTCCTCGACGCACATCTCAAAAATCAGGTAGGCCCGGACGTCTCAGCGACGCTTCCGTCGCCGTTCCGCCAAGGAGAAGCGCCATATGGCACAAATTCATCGCGTCGAATGCGAAATCGGGGGCCGCACCCTCGTCATCGAAACCGGGAGGGTGGCCAAGCAGGCCGCCGGCTCCGTCACCGTCCGCTACGGCGACACCCTCGTGCTGGTCACCGCCTGCGCCAGCGCCGATCCCAAGGAAGGCATCGACTTCCTGCCGCTGACTGTCGACTACCTCGAAAAGACCTTCGCCGCCGGCAAGATCCCGGGCGGCTTCTTCAAGCGCGAGGGCAAGCCCACCGAAAAAGAGACCTTGACCAGCCGCTTCATCGACCGGCCGATCCGTCCCTTGTTCCCCGAGGGCTGGGCCTGCGAGACCCAGGTCATCGCGACGGTCCTTTCCGCCGACAACGACAACGACCCCGACACCCTGGCGATGATCGGCGCCTCCACGGCGCTCACGATCTCCGACATCCCCTTCAACGGTCCGATCGGCGGCTGCCGCATCGGCCGCGTCAACGGGCAGATCGTCATCAACCCGACCTTGAGCCAATTGGACGAGACCGACATCGAGGTCATCCTCGCCGCCAGCAAAGACGCCATCGTGATGGTCGAGGGCGGCGCCCGCGAGGCCTCCGAGGCCGACATGATCGCCGCGTTGCGTGCCGGCCACGACGCCCTGCAGCCGGTGATCGCGGCGCAAAACAAGCTGCGCGAGCTGGTGGGCAAAGAGAAGCGTACCCTCCCGGTCGTCGAAAAAGACGAGGCCCTGGCCGCCAAAGTCCGCGAATTCGCCCATGACAAGCTGGTGAAGGCCTTCGCGGTCCGCGAGAAGCTGGCCCGCGGCAAGGCCGTCAAGGAAGTGAAGAAAGAGCTCAAGGCCGCCCTGATCACCGAGGACAGCCCCGAGGACCTCGAGATGAAGGTCTCGGCATATTTCGGCGACCTCGAGTCCGAGATCCTGCGCAAGCAGATCGCCACGCAAAAGCAGCGCATCGACGGCCGCGGCCTGACCGACATCCGGCCCATCACGATCGAGACGGGGCTGCTGCCGCGGGCCCACGGCTCGGCGCTCTTCACCCGCGGCGAGACCCAGGCCCTGGTCACTGCCACTCTGGGCACCTCCGAGGACATTCAGATCATCGACACCCTGCTCGAAGAGGGCACCAAGCACTTCATGCTGCATTATAACTTTCCGCCCTTCTCGGTCGGCGAGACCAAGCCCTTGCGCAGCCCCGGCCGCCGCGAGATCGGCCACGGCGCCTTGGCCGAGCGTTCGGTGACGAAGGTGCTGCCCGACGAGGAGCAGTTTCCTTACGTCATCCGCATCGTCTCCGAGATCCTCGAGTCCAACGGTTCGTCCTCGATGGCCAGCGTCTGCGGTTCCTCGCTCGCCATGATGGACGCGGGCGTCCCGATTCGCGCCGCCGTCGCGGGCATCGCGATGGGACTGATCAAAGAGGGCGACCAGTACCTGGTGCTCTCCGACATCCTGGGCGACGAGGATCACCTGGGCGACATGGACTTCAAGGTCGCCGGCACCTCCAAGGGAATCACCGCCCTGCAGATGGACATCAAGATCGAGGGACTTCCCCCGCAGGTCATGGAGCAGGCCCTCGAGCAGGCGCGCCAAGGCCGCATGCACATCCTGGGCGAAATGGCCAAGGCCCTGGACGCCCCGCGGTCCAACCTCTCGCCCTACGCCCCCCGCATCGTCCAGATCCAGATCAACAAAGAGAAGATCCGCGACATTATCGGTCCGGGCGGCAAGGTGATCCGAGGCATCGTCGAGCAGACGGGCGCCAAGATCGACGTCGAGGACGACGGTTCGGTCAAAATCTTCAGCAACAACGAGGCCTCGTTGACCAAGGCCAAGCGCATGATCGAAGCGATCGTCGAAGAGCCGATCGAGGGCCGCGTCTACCGTGGCAAGGTCCGCAAGATCGTCGAGTTCGGCGCCTTCGTCGAGATCATCCCGGGCACCGACGGGCTGCTGCACATCTCGCAGCTCGCCGAAAAGCGGGTCAACCGGGTCACCGACGTGATCCAGGAAGGCGACGAGATCATCGTGAAATGCCTCCGCGTCGAGCCCAACGGCAAGATCGGGCTCAGCCTGCGCGAGGCGAAGGGCCTGCGACCCGACGCCGAGGGCGGAGGAAGACTGGATGAGCCCCCTCCCGATCAAAATTAAGCGGCTGACCGAGGTCCCCGGCTTTTCGCCCCCGGCTTACATGAGCGACGGGGCGGCGGGCATGGACCTCTGCGCGGCCCTCGCGAAGCCCCTGCAGCTCAAGCCGCTGGAGCGGGCCCTGGTGCCCTGCGGATTCTCCATGGAGCTTCCGGAAGGCTACGAGGCCCAGGTCCGGCCGCGCTCGGGCCTGGCGATCCGCCACGGGATCACCTGCCTCAATTCGCCCGGCACCATCGACCACGACTACCGCGGCGAGGTAAAGGTGATCCTGATCAACCTGGGCCAGGAACCTTTCGAGATCAAGTCGGGGGATCGCATCGCCCAAATGGTCATCCATCGGGTGGAGCGGGCGGAGATCGAAATCGTCGAGGAGCTCAATTCCAGCGCGCGCGGCGCGGGGGGCTTCGGGAGCACTGGCCATTGAACGCGAAACCGGAACATCTCGAACTGTCGCGGGCGGCCGAGGCGGCCATGGAGCGCGCCTACGCCCCGTACTCCGGCTATCATGTCGGCGCCGCGCTGCGGACGCTCGACGGCAAGGTCTATTCCGGGTGCAACATCGAAAATTCCAGCTTCGGCGCGACGGTCTGCGCCGAGCGGGTGGCGGTTTTCAAGGCGGTCAGCGAGGGGGAGGGCGGCTTCGCGGCGATCGCGGTGGTCTCCCGCGACGACCCGCGCGTCCTGCCCTGCGGCATCTGCCGCCAGGTGCTCTGGGAGCTGGCCGGGGACATCGACGTGGTGGTCGGCCGCGCTTCTTCGGTTGAAGTCCTGAAGCTTTCCAGTCTATACCCGGACCCGTTCAAAAAATCCT
>JADYZQ010000216.1 GCA_020853015.1 Deltaproteobacteria bacterium | reverse complement strand
TGTACGAGGCCGCCCTCGACACGGCCTTCCAAGGCCACGAGCCGCTCTCGATCGCGGTGGTCCTGCTCAACATGGGATTTCTCTTGGCCGAGATGGGGCAGGCGGCGCGGGCGCGGCACTGTCTGGACCAGGGCCTGCGCTTTTTGGACGGCCTGCCCGACGCCGAGCGGCGCTTCGCCGACTATTATAAAGAAGCGCGGGAAGAGATCGCCCGGCTCGAGAGCGCCCTGCGCGCCGAGGCCGAGGGCGACCTGCAGCTAAACCCAGCGGAACAGGCCTAGCCGCGCCTCGGGCCGGCGGTAGGCCAGGGCCGCCGCGTAGCCCTCTTCCAGCTCGAGGGACATCGTCAAAAATTCCGGATCCGCCTCGGGCGCGACCGCGATGCCGCTCACGCCCAGGCCCTTCGCCTTGAGCAGGGCCTCCTTGCGCGTCCACAGGCGGAAGAACTCGCGGCGCCGCTCGGCCTCGGGTAGGGCGGCCAGGCGGGCGGACTCTTCGGGGCGAAAGTAACGGCGGGCCAGGGCCGCCTCGTCGACCGGGGCGCGCAGGGCCTCGACGTCGACGCCCACCGCGCGGTCGCGGGCGAAGGCGATCAGGACGATTTCTCCGGAATGGGAAAGGTTGAAGCTCAGGCCGGCACCGGGCGCCGGGTCGGCGAGCTCGGGGCGGCCCTGGGGGCCGTAGGCGAAGGCGATCTTCTGCGGCGGCCTTTGCAGGTACCAGCCCAAGAGCCGCCGCAGCAGGCCGCGCGCGGCGGTGAAGCGCAGGCGATCCTCGGCGCGCAGGAAGCGGTCGGCGCGGGCGCGCTCGGCCTCGTCCAAAAGCTCGCGCAGCTCGGCCAGGGTCTTCGCCGCGACGTCGAGTTCGGCGCGCCAGACGTGGACCTCGCCCGGCGGGAGGGTGAATTCCGGGGAGACGGAGGACCAGAGGGGCGTGGGCAAGGGGGGCACCACTCTTTGGTAAGGGATGTTGGGGTAAAATTCAATCGGGGAGGTGCGGTTGAGTAGGATGGGAGAACTTCGCGTGGGTCTGCTTAGAGCTTGATTTCGATATGCCGCATTTTTGCGGGCTCCGTAGGGGCCGTTCGCGAACGGCCCCTACGGGTTTTGCGTCAGGGCAAATTCCGTAAAATTGCGGAATCCGCACCTTGGGGCGGGCACGGGGGCCCGCCCCTACAAATCTTTACCGCTTGCCTTCTCTAATAGGTATCTGTTTCGATCCCCAACATGTCCGGAATCGAGGCTATGACGCTCCTTCAAATCGAAAACTTGGATAAAAGCTACCGGATCACGGACCGCCGGGTGCCGATCTTGCAGAATCTCAACCTCGCCCTCTCCGCCGGCGAGCGCCTCGCCTTGGTCGGCCCCTCGGGTTGCGGGAAGAGCAGCTTGCTGCAAATCGTCGCCGGCCTCGACCGCGCCGACGGCGGCCGCGTCCGGCTGGGCGAGGTCGAGCTGGGCGCGCTCGACGCCCGCGCCCTGGCCCTGCTGCGGCGCCGCGAGCTGGGCATCGTCTTTCAATTCTTCAACCTCTTCTCCTCGCTGACCCTGCTCGACAACGTCCTGCTGCCGGGCCGGTTGGAGCGCGCCCCCGCGCGGCCGCTGCGCGCGCGAGCCGAGGCCCTGCTGGAGCGCGTGGGGCTTGCCGCCAAGCGCGGGGCGCGGACGGGCGAGCTCTCCGGCGGCGAGATGCAGCGGGCGGCGCTGTGCCGGGCCCTGCTGCTTAAGCCCAAGCTCCTGCTCGCCGACGAGCCCACCGGCAACCTCGATTCGGAAAATCGCCGCCGCGTCTATCAGCTGCTGCGAGACTTAAGCCGCGAGGAGGGCTGCGCGGTGCTGCTGGCCACCCACGACGCCGAGGCCGCCGCCTGGACCGACCGCGGCCTCGCGATGCGGGACGGGAGGGTGGCGCCCGCTTGAAGCTCTTCCGGCTCATCACCCTCCCCTACTGGCGGCGTCGCGCGCTCAAGATGTTTTTGACCGTCCTCGGCATGGCCTCGGGAATCGCGGTCTACACGGCGATCGACCTCTCCAACCGCTCGGCGCTGCGCTCTTTCGAAGAGTCGGTGCGGCGCGTCGGCGGCGACGCGGACTTGGCCGTCGTCGGGCGGGAGCGCAAGGTCGCCGACGCGGACTACGCCGCCGTCCTGCGGCTGCCGGGCACCCGTGCCGCGACGCCGCTGCTGGAGGCGCAGGGGCTGTGCGGACCGGAAACAAAGCACTCCTTCACGCTGCTCGGCGTCGATCCCTTGAGCCGCGGGGCCTTTTTCTCCGGCGGGGACGCGGCGGGCGACGCGCGGCCCTGGCTGGAGCTGATGGCCGAGCCCGGCACGGCCCTGGTGCCGGCGACCCTCGCCGCCCGCTGCGGGATTCGCGACGGGGAGGCGTTCACGGTTTTGCTGCGCGGCCGTCCGGTCGCGCTTCGCGCGCGGCTGGGCGGCGGGGGCGACCCGGCCTTCGCCGACTCGGGGCTGATCTTCGCCGACGTCGCCACGGCGCAGGAGGCCTTGGGCGAACTGGGTTA
>JADYZQ010000215.1 GCA_020853015.1 Deltaproteobacteria bacterium | reverse complement strand
GGCGGCGCAGCTCGTCGCTGTGGACCGCTTCGATCTTGGCTTGGACCTGAGGGAGCTTTTCCTGCCAGCCCTTCGCGTCGCCGGCCTCGGCGAGCTTCTCGAGGGCGCGCAGCTCGGCGTGCAGCTCTTGCAGAGGAGTCGGGGCGCCCGTCTTCGGCTGGGCGGAGAGCAGGGTCATGAAGGGGTTCAGACCGGGCTTGCGAAACTCGACTTGGAATTTGGGGGTTTCCGACATGGGTAGCTCCTTCCTCAAGGAGATACCAATACAAACGGCATGCCAGAGGTCGAGTCGACGGCATTTGCCGTATAACCTACTAATTTATTTATATTTTATTTAAATGGAACCCAAGAAGCCGGACCCGAATGCTGTCCATATCGGATAATATTATACAATTTTTACGGGAATCATTTTTTATAATAACTATTTAATATTATTGTTTTATTTAAATTTTGTAGAATATTTTCTACATTCCAACAGATTTGCCTCCGGATCTTAAATAGGCTCGTTTTTTAAGGTCGAGGCGACGCTCCCGCCTTTACCTAAAAACTCTCCCGCCCTCCTCCCGCAGTTCTTCCAACTTCCTTTGCAAGCGCCGCATCGGCTCGTGGAAATGCGGGCCGGCGCGCAGCAGGCAGAGCACCGCCTGTTCCAAGAGTCGGATCGGATCCTGCGGCCGAAGTCGCGGCAAGGGCATGGACCGTCGCGAATAAACCCGCGCCACGGTCGCAAAGCGCGCCGCTTGCTCGAAGGCGTCGGCCGCCGCGGCGTAGCGCTGCAATACCAAATTGGCCTCCGCCGTTCGGAGATATAACTTGTAGGCATTGTAAGACGCCAGCTCATGCCGGATCGATTGTCGAACCAAGGGAAAGAAGGCGTCCGCCGCTTGGGCGTAGGCCTCCGCCGCGGCTTCCGGACGCTGGCTCCATTCGAAATGGAGAGCTTTGGCGAAGGCCCATTCGCCCAAGACCCGCAGCACCCCGGCCTCCTTTCGGGTGATAGGTACCCGAGGGTCCGCTGGGGAGTATGCCGGCCGCATGCCCGACGCCTTTTTCCACAACTGCCGAAGCTCGCCCTGCGCGGCCTCGAACTCCCGATCCGCAGCTTCGAAATGACCTTGCCCCGAAAGCCGCTCCGCGATGCGAATCTGCGCCGCGGCCTTGGAGAGGCCGAAGCTCAAGGCCAGACGCATCGTCTCGCCGAAGCTGCGCTCAGGGAGATGGGGCGCGGCGCCTCGGTCGCGCCGCTCGAAAACCGGGCCGTCTCCATAGAAGAACGACTCAAAAAGAAAAAACTGCAAGGAAGGCGGACGAATCTCCGTCACGCGCACGGTGTCGGGTTCCGGGCCCCTTTGCACCCGATACACCAAGGCATGGATACCTTCGGGCCGTCGGTAGGCCTCGCGGATCGCCTCTGGTGCGGGCGGAAGACCCAAGGCGAAGATATCCCCGCTATTTAATTTTTCGGAGGCGCCGGGCGGCAAGGTCCGCCAGCGCCCATGGGACCAAAGGTGCACGGAAACGCCTCCGACAAGCGCCTTGAGTTGTAGATGCTCCCCGCTGCGGAACAATTCCGCCTGCTGAAGCCCGAGCTCGACGGGGGCTGAGCTCTCTCGCAGGTGCAGCACGTCGCCGCGCCAACCGCCCGGGCCCAAGGCCCTGCGCCCCTGGCCCAGCAGAAAGCCGAGTCCCATCAAAAGCGGCGCGCCATGCGGCCCCCCGGTCCAAGCCTCGAAGATGCGGCGTAGCAAGTCTACGGCGGAATGAAAGCCGTTCCGAATCCCTGCCGACTGCTGCCGGATGCCGTTGGAAAAACGATGGATGGAAATTTTTGACGCGGGATCCGAGGATTGGATCTCCCCAAAGCGTCGGCGCATCGCCTCCGCCTCGCGCCATTCCGCCGGCGCGCCGGAGGGGGCTTTCGAGGCGACGCCGAGCGCGGGCGCCGCGGGGCCTCCCTCGCCGCGAGGCCTTTCCCGCTCCCAGTATTTTCCCGCCACGGGGGTGCGGCCTCGCAGGATGCCTCCCATTCAGCCCTCCTCGCGGTGGATCTTGACCATGACCCGGGCGAAGTCCTCGTAGCGGGGCGAGCGGGCCCGGGCGTAGGCGCGTGCGGCCCGCCGCCAATATTCGATTCGGGATGGAAGCGTCGGTGATAGGTCGGCGCGCCCCGCCGCCGCGGCCCCCGCCGGAATTGCAAAATCCCCCGCCGCCTCGAAATGCGTCCCGGCCCGCGCGAGCTCGCCCTGCGAAGACCATTGCTCGGCCTCGGCCAGGTGAAGGGCTTGGAGGCGGCTCGCGACGGTCTCAAGCCGGCCTTGGTCCCGCGCGCTCCGTCCGCCGAGCGGCGACAAGTACTTGAAGGCCATCTCGTAGTTTTCGATCGCCGAACTGCGATGGTCCGCGCGGCGATCCCAAAAGGCGGCCAGCGAGAGATAAGCGGCACCTAAGGCGCGATGGACCTCGCCCGCCCGCCGGCGGTTGTCGGGACCTCGGGGCGACAGGTCCTCCAGCATCTTTTCCGCCAGGTCGACGGCCACCTCGTAGCGCTCGCGGGCCTCGCGAAGCAGGCCGCCCCGCTCCAGGCGCTCCCCGATCCCTTGCAAGAGCCCGATTTTTTCCAGTCCGCCGCTGGTCCAGAGGCGGAGTCGGTCTCTCCAAGTGAAAGCGACCCCGTCGGCCCCGCGAAGAAAATTTGAATTTTGCGTGGTGCCGAGGGAATCCAGCCCCGGAGCCTCTCCCCCATTCTTGCCGGAGAAGTTTACGCCCAAAAGAATCCCCGCCTCGGGCAGCCCGAGAAATTCTCCACGGAGCAGGTGAGCCGCGAGCAGGAGCATGCCCATCGCCCCCCATAGCAGGGCCGGACCCGACCGGGCGACGGGGCTTGCCGAAAAAATATTTCTCGGCGGCCGTGGCGTAGGAATCAGGAGCGGCGCCTCCCCAAAGCGGCGACGCCGGGATTCGGAGGTGACCCAAGAGTCTAAATGGACTTTTCCCTCGTGGGTCGCGCGCCCCGCCTCGGGAACGAAGGGACGAAACCGATGGGGCGGCGCAAAATCGTGGACCGGCCTCGCCGGCGCCGGAGCACCGGCCCCTCGTTGGGAAGCGCGTGGGGTTCCGGGGGGCATTATTGGCCCCTCCCCTCGGCCGCCGGAGCTTCGTTGGAAATCAGGTAGGGCTCGAGGAAGCGCCGGTCGTTTTGCAAATCACCGGCACGAAAACGCCGGTGCAGGGCCCGCCACCAATCGGCGAAGTTCGTCCCCTGCTCCTCCGCGACCCGGCCGAGGATTTCCCTTTGCTCAGCCACCCGGAACCGCAGGCCGAACAGGACCTCGAAGGCGCGCGGCAGCACTTGGATCGCCGCGACCGCCCAACGGCCGTCGGCGGGCGGCGCCTCGAGGGAGTGGTCGAGGATTTTTTCCGCGATCTCCAGGCTGAGCTCCGCGAGGGTATTCCCGCGGAAGCCGTAGCTCTCGATCATGGCGGGGAGCAGGTCTCGGACGGCCTTCATCCACAGGTCGCTTCCGCCGGGGAGCCGGTCGAAGACGCGCTCCAGGAATGACACGGTCGCCTCGGTCCGATCGATGAAATCCAGCAGCTCGTGAAATCGAGGCCCGTCGCCGGGCAGTCCCCGCCACGCCTCTAAGAGCCGCGGGAGCCTTGCCAGGCCCGCGGCCATGGGTTTTTCCCACCGGCTCATGCGGCGCAAGAGGCCGGTAAGATCCGAGGCCGAGACACCCGCATTCGAAGCCGCAACCAAAATCGCGGGCAGCTGCGCCAGGGAGCTAAGGCCGATATGCTTCACGATCGCCGGGTCTAAGAGCAGGCCCTTCACTTCTGCAAACGACCAACCCAATTCGCGGGCCGCCTGCACCACGCCGGCCGTCTCGGCCAGGCGCAATTCCGCTTGGATGGGGTCCGCGGCGACCATGGCGTTGAGCCATTCCTTTTGCTGCGGAAGACTCCATTCCGCCTTTTTCATCGCGCCCAGCAGGCCCCGAAAGCGCCAGGCCGTCCACTCCGGCGACTGCCCCAAGAGCGCGGCGAG
>JADYZQ010000214.1 GCA_020853015.1 Deltaproteobacteria bacterium | reverse complement strand
TCATCCGCGCCAAGCTGGCCAACCGCCACGCCGAGGTGGGCGACATCTACGAGGGGATCGGGTTCTACAAAGAGGCGATCGAGGAGTACCGCAAGGCCCTGCACCTGGGGCCGACCTTCCTCGACATCCGCTGCAAGCTGGCGGTCTGCCTGCGCGAGATGGGCAAGCACCGGGACGCGATCGAAGAATTCAAGCGCGTCCTGAAGGCCAACCCCAAGTACCACTACGCCGGCGTCCAGCTGGGCGTGACGCTCTACGCCGCGGGCAAGACCAAGGAAGCGGTGGCGCAGTGGAAGAAGACGCTCAAGGCCGAGCCGGGCCACGAGGGGGCGAAGATGTACTTGAGGTTGGCGGAAGGCGCGGCCTAACGGAAGCGAATCCCGATCGCCCCTACGACGTCTCCAAAAAGGCCAGATAGCGCTGCCGAAGCTCCGCGAAACGCGGGTGGTGGTAGTCGATCCGCTCCCCCCGCTTCATCCCCTCCACCTGCACCGCGATGAACTCGTCCTTGGGGTCGATCTCGTCGTTGAGATTGACGTCGATGACGAGGATCTCGTCCTGAAATTGGTTGAAGCCTTTAACGTCGAGCTGCGGCATGGGAATTTATTCTATCCCTGAACCAAATCGTAAACCTTGCTCAAGGCCCCGTCGAGGCCGTCCAGGTCGGGCCCGCCCGCCTGCGCCATCTCGGCCTTGCCGCCGCCGGAGCCGCCGACCATCGCGGCCAGCTCTTTGGCGAGCTTGCCGGCGTCGAAGCGCGGGGTGAGGTCTTTCGAGACGCGCACGATCAGCGTCGCCTTGCCCTCCGCCGCCGAGCCGATCACCGAGACGCCGCTGCCCAGCTTGTTCTTCACCTGGTCGGAGAAGTCGCGCAGCGACTTGAGGTCGTCGATGTCGCGCCGCAGGGCCAGGACCTTCACGCCGCCCACCTCCCGGACCTGCTGCATCATATCGCCCTCGCCGCCGCCCCCGCCGCTCGCCAGCTTTGCCTTCAGTTGGCTCAGCTCGCGTTCGTACTTCTTCAGCAACTCGGCCTGCCTCTCGATGCGCTCGGGGATCTCGTCGGGCGCGGCCTTGAGCCGCCGCGCCAGGCCGTTCCACTTGTCCTCGAGGTCGCGGAGATATTGGAGGGCGCCCGCGCCCGTGATGGCCTCGATGCGCCGCACGCCAGCCGCCACCGAGGACTCGCTCACGATCTTGAAGAGGCCTATCTCGCCCGTGCGGTCGACGTGCGTGCCGCCGCAGAGCTCGGTGGAGAAATGCTCGATCTTCAACACGCGTACCCGGTCGCCGTACTTCTCGCCGAACAGCGCCATCGCCCCCTCGCCCATCGCCTCGTCGTAAGCCATTTCTTTCTTCTGCACCTCGAGGTCCTCGCGGATCTTCTCGTTGACCAGGTCCTCGACGGCGCGGATCTCCTCGCGGGTCATGGGCTGAAAGTGGCTGAAGTCGAAGCGCAGCCGGTCGGGCGCGACCAGCGAGCCGGCCTGCTTGACGTGCTCGCCCAGGACCTTGCGCAGGGCCGCGTGCAGCAGGTGCGTCGCGGTGTGGTTGAGCCGCGTCGGGGCCCGCGTCAGGGGATTGACCTTGAGATGAACCTCGTCGCCGACCTTCAGCGCGCCCTGCACGACCTTGGTCATGTGCGCGATCAGCTCGCCCGCGGGCTTCTGCGTGTCCTTCACCTCGCCCAAGGCCTGGGGCGCGAGGATCTGGCCCTGGTCGCCGACCTGGCCGCCGGACTCGGCGTAGAAGGGGCTGTATTCGCAGAACACCTCGACCTCGTCGCCCGCCTGGGCAACCTCGACCTGTCGGCCGTCCTTGACGATGGCGCTGATCTTGGAGATGCAGTCGAGGGTCTGGTAGCCGAGGAAGTGCGTCGCGATCCCCTCCGCGACCATCTCTTGGTGGACCTCGGCGGTCTTCGCCTCGCCCGAGCCCTTCCAGGCCGCCCGAGCCTTGTCGCGCTGGCCCTCCATCAGGCGCTCGAATTCGGCGTGGTCGACGAACAGCTGGGACTCGATCGCGATGGTCTCGGTGAGATCCAGGGGAAAGCCGTAGGTATCGTAGAGCTTGAAGGCCACCTCGCCGGAGAGGGTCTTCTTGTCCGCCCGCTTCGTCGCGGCGATCTCGCTCTCGAGAATTTCCAGCCCCTTCTCGAGGGTCTCGAGGAAGCGCAGCTCCTCGGCGCGAATCACCTCCTCGATGAATTTCCGGTTGGCCGTGATCTCGGGGTAGATCCCGCCCATCTCGGCCACCAGGACGGGGACGATCTGGAAGAAAAAGGGCTCGTGCAGGCCCAGCATGCGCCCGTGGCGGATCGCGCGGCGCATGATGCGGCGCAGGACGTAACCGCGGCCCTCGTTGGAAGGCATGACGCCGTCGCCGATCAGGAAGGTCGTGGCGCGGATGTGGTCGGCGACGACGCGCATCGAGACGTCGGTGTTTTCGTCGGCGCCGTACTTCTTGCCGCTGAGCTCGGCGATCTTCGCGAGCAATGGGGTGAAGAGGTCGCTGTCGTAATTGCTGTAGACGCCCTGCACCACGCAAGAGAGGCGCTCGAGCCCCATGCCGGTGTCGACGCTGGGCTTGGGCAGCGGCG
>JADYZQ010000213.1 GCA_020853015.1 Deltaproteobacteria bacterium | reverse complement strand
GGCAAGTCCGCCGCGATCCTGGAGGCCTGTCCCGACTTGGAGCTCTGGGTCCACGAGCCGGCGTCCGAAAGGCTCGCCGAGCTGCGCGAGAATCTCCGCCGCCTCGGGCTGAAGACGCCCCGCGTCCTCGCCTCGGCCTCGGCCGCCGCCCGCCGTAACCTTTCCTTCGACTGGATCCTCGTCGACGCGCCCTGCTCGGGGATGGGCACTTTGGGCCGAAAGCCGGAGATCCGCTGGCGCCTTAAGCCCAAGGACCTTGACCGGCTCGCGGCGGGGCAGCGCGCGATCCTCGAAGCGTGGTGGCCCCGGCTTAAGCCCGGCGGCCGCCTGCTTTACGCCGTTTGCTCGCTGGAACCGGAGGAGGGCGAGGCGCTGGTCCGCGCCTTCGCCGCCGCGCATCCCGAGGCCCAGCTCGCGGCGATTCGCGAGTGGCTGCCGAGCGAGGATCCGGGAGACGGATTTTTCGTCGCCAACTTGCATCGGCGAACTTAATCATTATATGTAAGGTCGGCCTATGGCTGAGAAGGACTACTACCAAATCCTCGGGGTCTCCCCCAATGCCGGCGAGGCCGAGATCAAGAAGGCCTACCGCAAGCTTGCCAAGCAGTACCACCCCGACGTCAACAAGGGCGCCCAGGCCGCTGAGGACAAGTTCAAGGATATCTCCGCCGCCTACGACGTGCTCAGCGACAAGAAGAAGCGCGAAGAGTACGACCTGATGCGCAAGTACGGCGGCGTGGGCGGCGGCGGTTTTCGGCCGGGCGGAGATTCCTACACCTACCGCGGGCGCCCCGGCGGCGGCTTCGACTATTCGACTTTTACCGGGCCGGGCGGCGAGCAGGTCCACTACGAGTTCAACGACCTGGGCGACATCTTCGGCGACCTCTTCGGGATGGGCGGCGTCAAGGGCCGGCCGAAGGGCTTCGGCGGCAAGGGAGGGAAGGCCGGGCCGATCCGCGGCGCCGACCGCACCTACGCCATGGAGATCGACTTCCTCGACGCCGTGCGCGGCGCCACCACCAAGATCGCCCTCGACGCGGGCGGCAAGACCGAAAAAATCAACGTCAAGATCCCCGCGGGGGTCAAGACCGGCTCCAAGATACGCCTGGCGGGGAAGGGCGAGCCCTCGCCCAATCACGGCCCCTCGGGCGATCTCTACATCGAGATCAAGGTCCGGACGCACCCATTCTTCACCCGGGAGGACGACGACATCTACCTCCAGGTGCCGATCACCCTCGAAGAGGCCGTCAACGGCGCCGCGATCGAGGTCCCGACCGTCGAGGGCACCAAGCTCAAGATGAAGGTGCCCGCCGGCACGCAGAGCGGGCAGAAATTGCGCTTGAAAGGGAAGGGCGTCCCGCACCGGGACGGCTCGGGGCACGGCGACCAATACGTGGTCGTTCAGATCCAGCTTCCGCCCCACCTCGACAAGGAAAGCCGCAACTTGATCGAGGAATTCTCGAAAAGGAATCCGTACCATCCGAGGGAGAAATTATTTTAAAGGTGGCTACCGCGCGACCTGCGTGGTAAACGCCGAAAAGATTGGATTTTCTGGATTCGAAGGGAGGAAGAGAAAGCCTTGGAATCCCGAATGAAACCTAAGTCCCTCACTGCGTTGTTTTCCTTCCTAGCCGTCTCCCTAGGATCCTTATTTTTTCTGCAAACCGCCGCGGCGGCGTCCGTCGTGGAGGTCTCCGGAAAGGACCTCCCGGCCCTGCTTGGACAGCCGGTCGCGGCGATCCGCGTGTACGCCTCCCCGGACGGAGGCGCGGCCAAGCCGATCCCCTTTCAGATCGACGAAAAGGATGCGAAGGGCCAGTGGCTGATGGATGGCCCCACCAAGACGGTCGCGGTCCTCGACCCGCAAGATGTCCTGCTCTTCCACTTAGACGATGCCGGCCTCGCGCTGCAAGGCTCGGCGCTGCCCGCCGCCTCGGCTCGGATGGAACTTTCCGTCTCTGGAAAATTCGCCTACGCCGTCGCCGAGGAAAATCCCGGCCCGAAATCGGTCAAGTCCTACGTCGGCTACCAAGCCGGCCAAGACCGCGTCAGCACCGCCTTCTACGACATCGGCTTCAGCACGCGGCAGGCCTTGGTGCAGGACGTCCTGATCTTGCGCAACGGCAAGGCCCAAGCCGACGTCCTCGACCGCTTCAAGGTGCGCTTCAACCTCGCGATCAAAAACTTCTTCGACTTCAAGATCGAAGAGGGCGACGTCGACGCGCGCGTGGCCGGCACCCGCGTCGGGCCGATCCGCGTGATCCGCCGGGTGGTCGCCACCAAAAAATTGGGACCGATCAACGTGATCCCGAAGTCTGTCACCGACTTCCTCTTCTACCCGAACTGGGTCGAGGTCCCGACGCGCATCAAAAACCCGATCGACGGACCGAAGTTCCTCGAGGACAAGACCCGGGGGTTGAGCGGCTACGACTTCTCTTCCGCGATTTACGGCAGCGTCCTCTACGCCAGCCAGGGCGGAACCGCGACCCTGAACGGCGTCCCCGAGGCCGCGGAACAGGGCTTGGGGCAGGGGGCGGCGACTTGGTGGTCTTTGACCGGCCCG
Source organism: Deltaproteobacteria bacterium (assembly GCA_020853015.1). Lineage (GTDB taxonomy): Bacteria > UBA10199 > UBA10199 > DSSB01 > DSSB01 > DSSB01. The sequence goes on along the minus strand of JADYZQ010000213.1, from coordinate 1,864 downwards.
GCCGGCTCGCTGGTGGTGGGCATCCAAAACGACGGGAAGCTGGAGCAGCTGGACATCCGGCCCACCCTCCGCGTGATCGACGACGCCAAGCAAGGCGCGCCGCCGGAAGGGGAGAGCGGGCAGAGCCTGGTCGGCTTCGATCTTCCCTATCACAAGATCCCCAAGGGATCCTTTCTCATCCAGGTGAAGCAGGTCTTTCCCTGGCGCTTCGAGCACGGCCGCGAGACCGCCTACCTGGAGGAAGCGAAATCAGTATCCGCCGAGGCGATTCGGGCCTTATAATGCCGGGCATGCTGCCGAAAGTTTTCTCCGGAGTCTCCGTCGTCGATTTCTCCCGGCTCCTGCCGGGGCCCTTCGCCACCCGCCTTCTGCAAAAGATGGGCGCCGAGGTCCACTGCGTCGTGCCGCCCAAGGGCGACGCTCTGCTGGGCGACTACACGCCGTTCCACGCCTTGCGCGAGGGGAAGCAGATGCACCCGCTGGATCTCAAGCGGGCCGAGGACTTGGAGCAGGCGCGGGCCTTGATCCGGCGCTCGTCCATCCTGCTGGAAGGCTTCCGGCCGGGAACCATGGAAAAACTGCAGCTCGGTTTCGCCGAGGCGGCGCGCCTGCGGCCCGACATCGTCTACGCCAGCCTGATCGGCTACCCGCCCGGACATCCTCGGTACCGGCTCGGCGGCCACGACCTTAATTTCCTCGTCGACTCCGGCTTTTACAGCCTGCTCTACGACGACGCCTCCCGCGAGATCCCCACCTTGCAGATAGCCGACGTGGTCGGGGGTTTTTACGCGGCCTTCCAGATCCTCGTCGCCTGGATCCGCCGGCTGCAGGACTCCGCGCCGCAGCACCTGCAAATTTCGGTGGTCGAGGGGCTGGAGCATCTTTGGAGCTACCTCGCCCACGAGAGCGCCACGGGGCTCATACCTTTGCTGACGGGGAGCCTGGCGCGTTACCGGATCTACCGGACCCGCGACGGGGCCCGTCTCGCCGTGGCGGGGCTCGAGCCGAAATTCCACGAGGCCTTGCTGCGGGCCCTGGGCTTGGAGGCGAATGCGGGGGAGGGAGAGGAGGCGCTGGCGGCCAGGATCCAAGGCGTCTTGGCCCAGCGCGACGCGGCAGAGTGGCAAGAACGTTTTCGCGACCTCGACGCCTGCCTGAGCTTCATTCCCGGACGCTCCGAGGTCTTGACCAGGCGCGGTTTCTAGCCCGATCTAATCGAAAAAAACCTCGCCGATCCGGTAGGTCTCGGGATCCACGGTTTTCAGCTTTTTGGCGACCTGGTTCAGCGGGACGGAGGTGATGTCGTGGCCCTGCAGGGCGACCATTCGCCCGCTCTTCCCGTGCAGCAGCAATTCCACCGCCGCCACGCCCAGCCGCGTGGCCAGGACGCGGTCGTAGGCCGTGGGGCTGCCGCCGCGCTGGATGTAGCCCAAGACCGTCGAGCGGATCTCCGCGGAGAGCGTCCGGCGCAGCTCGCCCTCCAGCAGGCCGGCGATGCCCCCCAGCTTCAAGGTCCCGTACTCGTCGCGGTGCACGGGGGTGTGGAGCAGGGCGGGCGGGTCCTGCCCGACGTCCAAAAGGAGCTTTGCGTCCTCGCTGACCACGATGATGCTGAAGCGCTTGCCGATCTTCTGCCGGCGGTCCAGGATTTCCAGTAATCGGCTCATCTTAAAGGGCTGCTCGGGAATCAGGATGGCGTCCGCGCCGCCGGCGATTCCGGAGTAGGTCGCGATCCATCCCGCGTGCCGGCCCATCACCTCGACGATCATGATCCGGTTGTGCGACTCGGCGTTGGTGTGCAGGCGGTCGATGGCCTCCATGGCGATGTTCACCGCGGTGTCGAAGCCGAAGGTGAAGTCCGTGC
>JADYZQ010000212.1 GCA_020853015.1 Deltaproteobacteria bacterium | reverse complement strand
CCGCCGCCGAAGCCGCCTTCGCGCTTGGCTTGAGGCCGGGCCTCGTTCACGGTGAGGCTACGGCCTCCCATGTCCTTGCCGTTGACCTGGGCGATGGCCTGGTCGGCCGCCGCAGAATCCTCGAACTCGACGAAACCGAAGCCCTTGGACTGGCCGGAAAATTTATCGTTGATCACCGCGACGGAAAGCAGGGTTCCGAAGGGTTCGAACAGTTCGCGCAACGCGGACTCGTCGGCGCTGTAGGGAAGGCTTCCCACGTATAGTTTTTTCGCCATTTGGCGTCTCCTTGAGATTTCGGAAATGAATGTCACCGAGCGCTCTAGGAGTTCCAGGGACGGATCGTTTCCTTGATTTGGTTATAAAAGGTAGTGAGTTGAGTCTAGGCAGGGGGTCCGAGGTTTTGACAGCCGTCGGGGCTTACTTAGAAACGATACACTGCTTGTACCTTCGTCTTATCGGGGCGATTTGTCCAGAGTTGTTTCGATTCGGGAGAAAAGGATTTGCGGCGGGGTCCCGGTGCTGGATCTTTCGGCAAAGCCGCTAATTTGAGCAAACGGATGGGTCGCGACTCGAATAGAGCGGGAAGATTTTTCAATAGATTCAATGATATTAAATACTTACAGTTCCTCCGTCTGCAAGTCCCCCATATTCTTTGGCGCGGTATTTGCTTTCTCTTCCGCTTAGTCCGCTATTTTTGGAAGCTAGGAGGGTCCCGTGCACTACGGCAACTTTGCCCAGGAAGAAGCTGAGGTTACCGGGGATATGCCTATCGAGCCATGCTCGGTCTTGGCCTTTCCCCAAGAGAGAAATACCGCTGTTTTAGAGTCCGCACCGGTTCGCGGGGCGTTTCTTGCGGAAGACGAGGAGCCGACGACGGTGGAATTTCTAAAAAATACAACCGCGCCTTCCTGGCTTTACCTGTTTCTCTTTTCCCCGCACTACAAGACCGCGGTCTCGATCGAGTGGCGGCTTTACCTAAGACGAGTGAGAGACAGGATTCGGCAGTCCCGCCGAAACCATCGCATGCTTTATCCGAACTCCGGATTTCAAAAGATCCGCGGGTTTTTGGAACGCGCCCTGCGGCATGCCAAGAAAAATCTCGCGGTAAAATGATCTCTCCCTCAATTTCAGGTTGACCTCGGCCATTGAGGAATTAAAATCTAGAGTTCATCAATCATAGGGGATTGATAAGGAGTGAACATGGGGAATGTGGGTGTAAAGCCCTCCGCCCAAAAGGGCGGGGCCGGCGCCGCTGCGCGTCAAAACGAGATCTGGGACGAAAATCGCTTCAAAAAATTCGCCGAAGAAATCGACAAGCTGCGGCTGGAGATCGAATCCTCCCTGGGCGAAGAGGACGTCCGATACGCGAAAAAATTGCGCAAAGTATCGAGGCAAATGGAGGCCTTGGGCCGCTTTCTGATCTTCGTCAGCCTCGACCCGGTGACCTGGTTTGTCGGAGTCACCGCGCTGTGGATCCACCGTCAAATCGAGACCACCGAGATCGGGCATTACGCCCTGCACGGCTGCTGGGACCGCTTTCCGGACCTGTCGGAGTTTCATTCCAAGCATTTCAAATGGCTTTCTCCCGCCGAGGAGGAATCCTGGAAGCACGGCCACAACGGGCTGCATCACCAATACACGAACGTCGTCGGCAAGGATCCCGACGTGAACTACGGCACCTTGCGAACCAGCAAGTACACGCCTTGGGGCCTTTACCACGCGATCCAGGTCGTGCAGTTCTTCGTGACCGCCCCGTTTTTCATGGAGGTCATCGGCGTCTACAATACCGGCCTCACCGATTTGCTTCGCAAGCCCAAGACGCCGGGGTACGTCGACATCCTCCCCGACCGCAAGTTGGGTACCGTGGGCAAGGCGGCCTATCGTTCGTTTAAAAAGATCCTGCCCTTTTACGCCTATCATTTCTTGCTTTGGCCGGCGCTCGCGGGCCCGCTGTGGTGGAAGGTGTTCTCGGGAAACCTCCTGGCGCATTTCATGAACAACATCTACACCGCAGCGAGCGTCTACGCCGGCCACTTCGGAGACGATACCGAATTCTATCCCCCGGAGTTTCGCACGAGGAGCCGCGGCGAATTCTACAAGGCTCAGGTGCGCGCCGCGCACAATTTCACCGCGCCCTTGGCCCTCCAAATCCTTTCCGGAACCCTCAACGCCCAGATCGAGCATCACCTTTTTCCGAAGCTTCCGCCCAACCGCCTGCGCCAGGTTCGATCCAAGGTCAAGGAAGTCTGTCTCCGGCACGGCGTCGAATACGGCGAAGACGGCTGGTGGAGCACCTGGAAGCGGGCGATAGGCTACCTTTGGAAGATGGGGTCGCCCAAGGCCGGCGTCGCGTCCGGTTGAAAAGCTTCAACTCCGAACGGCGCGCGGCTCGTTCAGTTGTCGACGCAGCCGCAGGCTTCGTCCGCGGCGACCGAAGGGTTGGGATCTTGTTCCTTCGAGCCGCCGGTTTGGCAGTAGTAATCGGGCGAACCGTCCATGGGGTCCGTGACGCAGGTTACGGGGCTTCCGTTTTGGCAAGTGCCGGATGCGGAGTAGGCTTTGGTAGCGCTGTTGTAAACCGGGCCGAAGATGTTCGAACAGCGGCCGTACATGTTGCCCGGCGGGACTTGGCCGAGGGCGGGGGATTGAGGCAAAAGGGAAAACGCGAAAATTCCGAGGATGAAAAGCTTCACGATCACCTCCCTGGATATCGATATTCTAAGTCGGAAGGGGGAGGAGGTCAAAGTTGAAAAAAACCGGCTTGGCGCAAGCGGACTTTTTGGCTAAAGAAGCCGGATGAACCCCACCGGCCTCACCGTCAAAAAATACATGAGCCCAGCCCCTCAAACCATCGGCCGCGAGGCCCCATTGGCCACGGCGAAAGAGATCATGGCCGGCCTGGGCATCCGGCATCTCCCGGTGATTCAGGGAGACAAGGTCGTCGGCGTCCTCTCCGATCGCGACATCCAAGTTCTGGAATTTCTTGCCAAGGACCACGCCGATGCGCTGCGCGTCGACGACGCCATGACCCGCGACGTCTACGTAGTGGCGCCGGAGACTCCCTTGCAAGACGTCGCGGCGGCCATGACCGCGGGCAAGTTCGGCTCGGCCGTGGTGGTCGAAGGCGGAAAGGTCCGCGGCATCTTCACGACGATCGACGCCCTCCGGGCCCTGGCCGAGCTGCTCGATCGGAAGGCTTAATTTCGCATACCGCGGGCGCCGGCCCCCATGGTATCCTGGCGGCGAACGAAAGAACCTCGCTATGCCGTCCAAGCCCTATCAGCGGTGGCGGTTTCGAGCCGTCCTGCGGGTGTTATGGTGCCTGCTTTCCAGCTTTATGGTGGAAAGCGTCGTCTTCGGTCTCTCCGTCCTGCCGGCCGTCCTGTTTTGGGAATGGCACCTCCATTGGGATCTCCCGCGTCCCTTTTGGTTGCGAATGGTGTTGCTCAGCATGGCCTTCGTTCCCGCCTACTTGATTTTCGCCTTTTCCTTGACGGTTCTTTCCGCCCTTTCGACACGGCTGCTCGGCTGGAGAGCGATTCCGGACCTGGAGATGCGCATCAGCGATCCGGATTGGCCGCTGCTCGATTGGGTGCGCTACACCATCTCGATACACATGGTGCGGATTTTCGCCGGCCTGGTGTTCCGCGCCACGCCGCTTTGGACCCTCTACATGCGCCTCAACGGCGCCAAGCTCGGCCGCAGGGTCTTCGTCAACAGCCTTTGGGTCACCGATCATAACCTGCTGGAGTTCGGAAACGACGTGGTGATCGGCAGCGAAGTCCACCTTTCCGGGCACACCGTCGAGCGCGGCTTGGTCAAGACCGCCAAGGTGCGGCTGGGGGACGGCGTGACGGTAGGGGTGTCGAGCATCGTCGGAATCGGCGTGGAGGCGGGGGCCGGCTGCACCATCGGAGCCTTGAGTTTCGTGCCGAAATTTTCCAAGCTCGAGGCGGGACAGAGCTATGCGGGGATTCCGGCGCACCGAATCGAGCCGCATCGTCCCGTGGAAACGCCATGAGCCAGGGACCTTATCTTCCCGACATCGTCGGCTCTCCCTTGATGTACCAGGAGCGAGGGGAGGGGCCCACGCTGATCCTGGTGCCGGGGCTGGACGGCACGGCCCTGCTTTTCTACCGGCAAGTGCCGCTGCTGAGCCGGCGCTTCCACGTCTTGACCTTTCCCTTGCCCAATGATCCCAAGTGCACGATGGACTCCCTGGTGGAGGAACTGCGGGAGCTGGTCGACAAGGTCGCGGCGGAGCGCGGCGACGAGCGGGTCTTGCTTTGCGGCGAGTCTTTCGGCGGGGCGCTCAGCTTGAGCTTCGCCCTCGCGCATCCGCAGCGATTGCGCGGGTTGGTGATACTGAATTCCTTCCCCAAGATCCGCAAGCCCTTCCAGCTGCGAGTGGCCCCCACCTTGCTGCGGTGGATGCCCTGGGGCGCCATGCCGCTGGTGCGACGCTTTACCGAGTCGCGGATCCATTCCCCGCACGCCCTGCCGGAGGACTTGGCCGAGTTCCACCGGCGCCTCCGCTGGGTGGGGAAGCGGGGCTATATCCGGCGCCTCGAGATCCTGCGGAGCTACGACGTCTCGGAACGGTTGCCGGAGATCGCGACCCCCACCTTGTTCCTGGCCGGAGAACTGGACCGCCTGGTCCCCTCCGTCCGGGAGGCCGAGTTCATGTCGCAAAGGATGCCCAATGCCAAAATGATCTCTTTGAAGGGTTACGGACACGTCTGCATGATCAATCATGACTTTAACCTGCTCGATTACATCCTGCCTTGGCTCGGTGAGTGAAGGGTGCGCGAAGCGGGGGGAAAATAGCGGGCCGGGGTTGACCTTTTCTCGTCGCATGCTTAAACTATGCATTGCCATGCGAAAACAAATGTCCTCCATGATATTTTGTTTGTCCTGCGCCCGCAGCCTCCCGCTGATCTTTATTTTCCGGGGGCCCGCGGCGGACGGGTTCCGTCCATTCGGATTCTCCGCTTAGGCCCTTTCCTCCCTTAAATTCCCAAAATCCATTGGAACCGCCCGCTGTGCGGCGGTCGCGACGGAGGCGTTTATGCGTTTTCTCAAGTTGTTCTTGTTGTCGATGCTTTACGGCCAAACCACCGCCTTTCTCTCCGAGGCCCTGCTCCAAAAGATCCGGAAACTCGGCGAGGCGGCGAAGGAGTGGGACGACGGCGGATTCCGAATTCTCGGATCCGACGAGTTCGAACCGAGGTTTTGCGCCGATTGCGAGGCCGAGCTCATAGAGCCCGGACCCCTCATGAAAAAAACACGCGTCATGCATTCCTGAAAGGAGGCCGAAAATGACACTTTTAGCCGAAGAAATGCCCGAAATCCTGCTTTCCGATATCGACAAGGAAAGACTGGAAGCGCTCATCTTGCAATCCCGCAAAGGGCCGGCCAGAAATTTCCTCGAGGACGAACTGGACCGCGCCGAGGTGATTCCGCATCACCTGCTGCCGAAGGACGTGGTGGTCATGAATTCCCGGGCGGAATTTTTGGACCTCGAGACCGGCGAAAGGCGGGCCTTGACCCTGGTCTACCCCGGTGAGGCCGACCTGAAGGCTGGGAAGGTTTCGGTCTTGGCGCCGATGGGCATTGCCTTGCTGGGGCTTTCGGCGGGTCAGCGGATCTCTTGGCGCATGCCGGACGGCCGGGTGCGGCGCTTCAAGATCATCTCCGTGGCCCAGCAGGCTAGGCCGTCGCGGCCCCTGGGGCGTTCGCCCCCGGGGCCTTGAGGGCTGAAAAAAATGAAAAAAAAATGAAGACAGAAAAAATGAAGACGGAGCAAGCCCGCAAGCGTCGTATCCGGAGGGTAAAAACCCCAATTTTGCGGGGTTTCCTCCTCGAAAAAAGGCCGACGGGCCCTTGCGCCCCGTTTGGCTATTTTGATCTATCTTATTAAGCTTATTATATAATTTCTAATTGTCGGAATTTTGGCACTTCGATTGCTCTCTCTTGAACCCCTGGAGGGCACGCTATGACCACACCTGCCAAGATTCCCGCAAGCGGGATCATTCCCGGACCCAGTCTTTCGGATCTCTTCGATAGTCCCGCCTTTCAAAAGACCAAGCGCAAGGCCCTGGCTTACGACCCCCTGAAGGGGATGCGGCACGTCCCCAAGGCCCCGCCCTCGCCCAATTGCGGCGGCAAGGCCGCCGAGGCGGTCTGCAAAAAGGCCCGCTTCTTCGCCGACAAGACAAAAGACCTCAAGCATCCGCCCAAGCTCGCGACCGCCGCGAAGCCGAAGTCGAGCCAAGGAGCCTCGCCGGCCAAGACCGCCGGCGTCCGTGCGGGGGGAGACTACACGAATGTCTTCGACAGCCCCGGCTTCCAAAAACTGCGGCGCAAGGCGCTGGCCTACGATCCCTTGAAGGGGGCCCGGCATATCCCCAAGGCGCCGCCTGCTCTGGTGGCGCGGGACGGTGCTCCGATCCGGCCCGCGAAGACGGCGAAGAAGCCCCGAATCAAGCCCGAACCAAGCCTCACCGCCTCCTACGTCTATACGCCCGGGGTGGGTCCGCAGTTCCAGCCCGCCAAGGTGGTCAAGGACCGCGCCCAGGTGAGCGCCATGCTGCGCGAGGGCCAAGTCGGGCTGTTCAGCGCGATCGCCTATTGCGACCCGAAGGGCCGCACCCATACGGGAACGGTGGTCGAAATCTTTTCCCTCTTGCCCGCCTGAGCGGGGCGAAAAAAAAGGCCGCTGTAAAGCGACCTTTCTATTAAACTAAATTCGGAAGCTTATTTCGCGGCCTCGACCGAGACCGCCACGGCGACGGTGTAGGTCGCGGTGACCATGTCGCCCTTCTTCAGGCCTTCCAGTTTCTTAGGGTCCTTCGCCGTCAGCACGAGGACGTTCCCCGCGGGGCCCTTGAGCTCGACCAAGGACTTCGCAGGGTCGACCTTCACGATCTCGGCGGAGATCTCCGAGGTTTTCACGGCTTCCATGCCCGGCTTGCCGCCCGTGGGCGCGGTTTCTTTCTCGGTGACGACGGCGGCGGAGGGCTTTTCGCCCTTTTCCTTCTTGCTGAGCGTGAGGGCCCAGGACTTCTCCTGCTGTACCTTCACCAGATCGCCCTTTTTGACGTTCTTGAAGTTCTTGACCTTGTTAGGGTCGACCACGAGCTCGAGGCGGCTGCCGCCTTCGCCTTCCAGGATCAAGGTATTCTTTGCGTGGTCGATTTCGAGGACCTTGCCGACTTTGGTGTCGTATTCCGTCGAGACAGCGGTGGCGCTTTGCGGGGCCTCGGACTTTTTGTCGTAGGCTCGCAAGCTTAGCGGGAGAGCGAGTGCCAAAACGGCCGTGAGTGCCAAGAGAGAGCGGCTCATGAATGCCTCCTTAGAATAAGTTGGGTGAGTCCAGAATAGCTGAAGAGGATAAGCCTTTTGTACGAATTGGCAACAAATATTAAAAGGAAGGGTTGGGCAGCGTCAAAGTCCGGTGGGCGCGGCCAAAGCGGCGCGACGGCGGCTTGACTCTACCGGCGGGCCCGCGGAGCAATCGGTTTCTCAACGGCCCGCTAAGCGCCGCGCAGCGAGGCGAGGTCGATCACGAAGCGGTACCGCACGTCTCCCCGGATCATCCGCTCGTAGGCCTCGTTGATCGCCTGCATCGGGATGAGCTCGATGTCCGAGACGATCCCGTGTTTTCCGCAGAAGTCCAGCATCTCCTGGGTCTCTGGGATACCGCCGATCAGCGAGCCGCTCAAGGCGCGGCGCTTTCCGATCAGGCGGAAGGCCTCCACTTTCGGGGCCTTCGGCGGGACTCCCAACAGCACCATGGCGCCGTCGCGCCTCACCAGGTCGAGGTAGAGGTTCCAGTCCAAGTCGACCGAGACGGTGTTCAGGATCAGGTCGAAGCGGCCGGCCAATTTCCGGAAGGTCTCGGGGTCCGAACTCGCTAAGAATTCGTGGGCCCCGAGGCGCGCCGCGTCTTCGCGCTTCTTTTCCGAATGGCTGAGCACCGTCACCTCCGCGCCCATCCCGCGCGCGAGCTTGATCGCCATGTGCCCGAGCCCGCCCAGCCCCAGCACCGCGACCCGTTTGCCGGGCCCCGCGCCCCAGTGTCGCAGCGGGGAGTAGGTGGTGATGCCGGCGCAGAGCAGGGGCGCCGCCTTGTCCAAGGGGAGGCCTTCCGGCAGCCGCAGGACGAAATATTCGTCGACGGTGATGCGGGTCGAGTAGCCGCCGTAGGTGGGTGTCTTTCCGTCCGTCTCGCGGGAGTTGTAGGTGAAGGATATCGTGCCTTCGCAGTACTGCTCGAGGCCCTCGCGGCAGGCGGCGCAGTCGCGGCAGGAGCCGACCATGCAGCCGACGCCGACGCGGTCGCCGGCCTTGAACCGCGTCACCTGGGCGCCGACCCGCGCGACCGTGCCGACGATCTCGTGGCCGGGCACCATGGGGAAGATCGCTCCGCCCCATTCGTCGCGGGCCTGATGCACGTCGGAGTGGCAGACCCCGCAGAAATGGATGTCGATCAGGACGTCGCGGGGTCCTGGCTCGCGGCGTTCGATCTGGAAGGGAGCGAGGGCTTGGGTGGGGGAGGGGGTGGCGTAGGCCGGGGTGGGCAGGGACATGGGCTTTTCCTTTCGTCGGTTCAGGGCGATGATAGCGGAAGGCAAGGGCCGGGTCACGGCCGGCGGATTTTTTTTCTTTGACCCGGGCCTTTCGATGCCGCTAGGCCTTGGCCTTCGCAAGCGATCGGGCGAATAGCTCAGCTGGTTAGAGCGCTGCCCTTACAAGGCAGAGGTCACAGGTTCGATCCCTGTTTCGCCCATATTTAAAAATTTTCGATTAGCCGGATTTACTCCGGCTGAGCGAATCGCCTCGATCCTTCGCGAGGTCTGGGCTACTCAGCCGAAGGCCTTTCGGGGAGATCAGACCACAACTCCTGGTTCCGAGCGCGGCGCCACGCCGCGATCTATTTTAATAATTATCCGAAATTAAAAGGTTTTTTATCTAGGGCCCGAAAGCGTTCCTGGCACGCGTGTTGCTTTTAAGAAAAAAGACGGAGGCACCTTGCGTCAAGACAAGGAAGCCCCGTGACCCCTCTCCATGAAATTCCCTTAAGCCGGCGTATTTTAGAGCTTCGCGAGACCTGCGCGGAGACCGAGGAGTTTGCCGCGCGCCTGCGCGAGGATTTGCGCATTTCCTCAGAGGAGTCCCAGGTTTTGGCTGCGGCCTTGGAGGATCGCTTCCTGTCCTCCGAAGAGCAGCTGGACCTGCTCGGTTGCCTGGAGCTGCGGGGCGTCCTCCTGCGGGGCTCGGCGCCCGGCGCCCTGATCGCGCGCCTGGCCGGTTCGGACGGACGCGAGGCCTGGCGGCATCACGCGCGGCACTTGACGGCGCGCTTGGCCTCGGACCCGCGCGCGCCCGGGGAGACGCCCGTCTCCGCCGAGACCTTGGGCGAGCTCGCAGCGATGCTGCCGCGCGGCCTCGGCGCCTCCGGTCTCGTCGCACCGCTCTTCGTCGCCCCGACTTACGGCATCTATCATTACCTGCGTCCCGAGGACTCCTTTCTGCGCGCCCTCGTCGCGGAGCTGCGCGGGAATCTCGCGGCCGCGGAGCCCGTTCTGCGCCTGCGCAGCGCGCGGGTCTTGGCCGAGGCGGGCGACCGGGACGCGACGGCATTCTTGCGCGAGAGCGAGGAGGCGCTCGCCTCCCCTTACGCCGGCGCGCTTTCCCTCGACGAACGCATCGCCCGCGCCTGCGGCCTGGCCGCCGACGGACATCCCGCGGCGATCCGCTTTTTGCAGAACCTGGCGATGGACCCCCGCGCCGCGACCGAGCGCCGCGCCCGCGCCTTGAGCTACCTTCCCCCCGACAGCCTCGATAACGGCTCCGACGCGGGCGAGGTCTTCCGCTCGTTGGCGGAAGACCCGGAAGAGCCGGTGGCGACGCGCTACCTCATGCTGCGCCTCATGGCCCGCGCGCCGCACCCGCCCGAGGCGGCTTGGTGGCGCGGGCTCCTAAACGACGTCTCCATGACGGTGGAAGATTCCGGCTTCCGGGCGGGCGAAGGCCCCGGGGCTGCGGCCGACTTTTCGCAATGGAACCTGGCGCTCGCCGCGCTGGGCGAGTCGCACGCGCCCTGGTCCGCGGACCTGCTCTTCGAGGCGATGGAAAACCGCGGCCTGCCCGCGGCGCAGCGCCGCGAGGCGCTGATGGCCTACCTCCGCCACGAGGGCCGCGGCACCCTCCCTTGGGATAGCCTTCGCGACGTGCTGCTCGCGCAGAGCGGTTGGGGCGCGCTACTCGCCGACGTCGAGGGATGCGAGGGGGCGGAGCTTCGCCTGCGCTTTCCGGAACGCCCCGCGACCGAGCCCGGCGCGGTCTTTGACATCCGCGATTTGAATTCCATCGGCAAGGAGATCGTGCTGCATCTCCGCGAGGGAGCGGCGGGGGTCTGGATGGCCGACTTCCGTCCCTTGGATCCCCGGCGCGACGCGCTCTCCTCGCGTCCTGTTCTGCCGGAGGCGGAAGAGAGGTTTCCCCTCAACCGCCGCGTCTTCGTCGACGCGATGGGGCTGGAGTCGGAGCCGGGCGAGGCCCTGCCCGCGGCGGCGGTCGCCGCTGCCGAGGATGCCCCCTACGACCCCGAGCCCGGCGCCGCCACGCCCAGCAGCGCGCCACCGCTGCGCCTGGCCGCCAACGAGCCTCAGCGCCCGCTGCCGGAGGGGCCCGACCACGTCCAGCAGAACAGCAACGCCGGCGCGGGCGCTCCTTCCGCGGGCGAAGCGACCCCGTCCTCGCTGGGTATTTGAGCCGATTCGAAATAAAAAAATAAACGATATCGGGCATTTGTTCCGAGCCCTCAGATAGGGCTTGAACTACGTAAAAAGTACGTATTAAGCTGGGGCTCCGGTCGGCTTGCCGGTTTTGCCAAACTCATTCGAAGTAGCGACGGAGTGCCCAGAAATGACGCTCACCCCCAAACAAAAGCGGATTCTCGATTTTGTCCAGAGCTACGCCGAGGCGAAGGGCTACCCGCCCACGCAGCGCGAGATCGCCTCGCGCTTTCGCCTCAAGTCGCTCGGCTCGGTGCAAGACTACCTCAAGGCGCTCCAGAACAAGGGCTACCTCGTCAAAGACGCCTACGGCCGCCGCGCCCTCCGGCTCAACGAGGTCGGCGCCGACTCGGTGCGACTGCCCCTGCTGGGCACCGTCGCGGCGGGCCTGCCCCTCGAGGCGGTCGAGGTGCAAGAGCGCGTCGACGTGCCCAAGTCGCTGCTCGGCGGCGGCGAAAATTTCGCGCTGCGCGTGCGCGGCGACTCGATGATCGAAGACGGCATCCACGACGGCGACCTGGTCATCGTTCGCCGCCAGCCCACCGCGCGGCGCGGGCAGACCGTCGTCGCGATGATCGACGGCGAGGCCACCGTGAAGAAATTTTTCGCGCAAGGGCGGAAGGTCGAGCTGCGGCCGGCCAACCAGGCGATGCAGTCGATCTGGGTCGAGCCGGGGCAGGCCTTTCACAT
>JADYZQ010000211.1 GCA_020853015.1 Deltaproteobacteria bacterium | reverse complement strand
CCTGGTGGTCCGCGAAGACGACCTCGGCGTCCTCGCGCTGCGTGAGCGAGAATTGGGAAAAGATCACGTAGTCCAGGGTGTCCCGCCAGAAGAGCCCGATCATCGTGATCATCATCGCGAAGGCGATGCCCAGCACGCTCATCGCGGTGCGGAAGGGGCGCAGCGTCAGGTTGCGGTAGGTCATCTTGCCCGCGTTGGAGAGGCGGCGCACCCAGCGCATGCGTTCCCAGACGTTCTCGTGGAAGGAAGGCGGCGCGGGCGGTCGCATCCCCTCGGCGGGCGAGAGCGCGAAGACCCGGCGCAGGCTGCCCAGGACGCCCAGCAGGGCGGCGCCTAGGGCCACGGCCATGGCGAGGGCGAGCAGGGCGGGCGGCACTCGATAATCCATCACCGGGAAGTGGTAGAAGTCGGTGTACATCACGGTCAGGTAGCGGCCCATCCAGGCGCCCAGCGCGATGCCGGCGCACAGCCCCAAGGCCGCGATCGCCGAGACCAGCCAAAAATAATGCATCGAGATGGCGAGATTGGAATAGCCCACCGCCTTCAAGGTCGCGATCTGCGGGCGTTGCATCAGGACGAGCCGGCTTAGGACGACGTTCAGCAAGAAGGCCGCCACCGAGAGGAAGATCAGCGGAATCGCGATCGCCATCACCTTCTGCTGCTGGATCTCGTCGCTCAAGAAACGGTGGCTGACCTGATCCTCGCGGTCGTAGGCCCCCAGACCGCCGTAGCGCAGGAGCCGCCGATCCAGTTGCGCGAGCACCTCGCGGGTGGAGCTGCCCGGCCCCAGGATGAGGGTAAGACTATTGAAGCTTCCCTCCATGTCGAGGGCGGCCTCGAGTCCGCGACGCGGGGTCCAGAAGATCCCGAAGTGCCGGTCGTCGGGGATCGGCGTCGCGCCGCGAATCGCATAGATGTACTCGGGGGAGAGGGCGGTACCGACCACATGAAATTTCTTATACTTCCCGTTGACGATGGCGCCGATCGCGTCGCCGGGCTTTAAGCCGTTGGCCGCGGCGAAGCCCTCGCTGATCACGACCTCGTCGTCGCGCGCGGCCTCAGGCAGACGGCCCTTGCGCAGGTAGAGTCGGTTGAGCCGGGGCTCCCCGGAGTCCGGCAGGGAGATGAAGCGCCCCACCGCCGAATCGACGCGGTCGGGCAGGTCCAGCAGGAAGTCGCGGACGATGCGGGTCTCCAGGCTGACCACGCCGGGAATAGCCTCAAGCTCCCTGGCCAGGCTGAGCGGGGCGCGCTTCAAGTCGGCGAAGACGTCGGCGAAGCGGCCCTCGTGATAGAAGCGGGCCTGCGCGGTCTTAAGGGAGGCCTGGGTGGAGAGGAAGGCGACCAGCGCCGCGATGCCGCTGGCCAGGACCAGGGCGATGCTCAGGACCTGGGATTTTAGGTGCCAGAGATCGCGCAGGACTTTACGGTTAAGTTGCCTCACCAGCTCAGCTCCTCCGGGTCCAGGCGCCGCGCATTGCGTTCGACGGAGAGGATCCTTCCGTCCGCCAGGCGCAGGACTCGGTCGGCCATTCCGGCGATGCCCGCGTTGTGGGTGATGACGACCGTCGTGGTCCCCAGCTCCTCGTTGACCCGTTTCAAGGCGACCAGCACCAGTTTGCCGGTGGCATGGTCCAGGGCGCCGGTGGGTTCGTCGCAGAGCAGCATGTCGGGGCGCTTGGCGATGGCGCGGGCGACGGCGACGCGCTGCTGCTCGCCGCCGGAGAGCTGGGAAGGAAAGTGGTCGCGACGCGGCTCCAGCCCGACCAGCCTTAAGGCCTCGAGGGAGTCCATCGGGCGATCGGCGATGTCGGTGACGAGGCGGACGTTCTCCAGCGCGGTCAGGCTGGGGATGAGGTTGTAGAATTGGAAGACGAAGCCGACGTGCTCCCGCCGGTAGCGGGTAAGTTCCGCTTCGTCCGCGGCGCTCAAGTGATGGTCGCGGTACCAAAGCTCGCCGGAGCTGGGCGTATCGAGGCCGCCCAGGATGTTGAGCAGGGTGGACTTGCCCCCGCCCGAGGGGCCCAGCAGGACGAGGAATTCGCCTTTTTTAAGCTCCAGGCTGACGCCGCGCAGTGCCTGCACTGACACCTCGCCCATGGCGTAGACCTTGGTGAGGTCTTGGGCCCGAAGCACGATGGGATGGGCGTTGGTCTCCGACATGGGCGTCGCCTCGGGGGCGACGTCCCTAGTCTAATCGAAAGCGTCGAATTGTCCGATGAGTTTTTGCGGCCGGCCGCGGGCTAGGATGCCTGGCGGATTTCCTGCACCGCCGTCTTGGTACGGCGATAGCCGTGGCGCAGCTCTTTTTCCAAAAAGTCCAGGCGACCGTCCAACACTTTCAGGCCCTGCTGCGCCTTGGCCTTGACCGCGGGCGAGTCGGCGGCCTCGCTCTGCCTGAGCAAGGCGAGACGCGCGGCCTGGCAGTCGCGGTATTCCTGGAGGCGCTGCTTGTAGCGATCGAGGGATTTCTTCGCAGCCTCGGCGGGGTCCGATGGTACGGCGCGCAGGTGGCGCTCGGCCGGCCCCGCCGGCGCTTCGGCGGCCGGCGCGGGGCCCGCATCGGCGGAGACCCGTAAGCGCTTCCATTGCTCGTAAAAAAAGGCGCCGCCCTTGGCTTCGACTGTCTTACCTTGAATTTCCCGCGTGTCCATCGCGCCAGCCCTTTCGGCTTTATCGGAGTGCGTCTGATTGCAGGCAGCGGTTCGAAGAACCGTCTCGAGGTGGGATGAAATGCGTGCCCCCCGTGCCTTCAAGGGTAAACAAAGCAAAGCCAATGCCAAGCATTTCAATTTCTAATAATATGAAATTATTAAGTATTTTTAAAAAATGCGAAACGAGCGGTGGAGGCTGGAAGCCCTCAATTCTGGGGATTTGGGGGGTTTTCACCTCCGGCGAGGGGGGATTCGAGGAATCGGTCCTTCCATTGCGCTGAGGGGAGCATGCAGCTTTCGCGGTGGCCGAACCAACGGTAGCGGTTGCGGGCGACCCAATCGTAGATCGGATCTCGGATCCAGCGGGGGAGGATAAGGAAGGCGTAGAGCAGGGGCCAGAGCCCGCCGAGGTGCCGGGCGATGCGCAGGGCCGCGGTGGATTTTGTGAAGCACTTACCGTCTTCCAGCAGCACGATGGAATCGAGACCGGCCTCCAGCGAGTGGCCTTGCAGCAGCCCCTTCGCGGCCTCGGATTGCAGGGAGGCGAAGCGAAAATAGGCCTTTCGATCCCGGCGCAGGATGAAGGCCACGCTGGCGTTGCAGAGGTTGCAAACCCCGTCGAATAGCACCGCGGCGGACATGGATCCTTCCTAGAGCATTTTTTTCATTATCGCCAGCCGGCAAAAAAGGCCGCCGGGTGCCCGGCGGCCGAGACAGTCAGGAACGGAGCGAGCCCTAACAGCGGCGCGAGAGGCGGCGCAGCGCGCCCAGGGCCAAGGCGAGGGCCAAGGGCAGCATGGCGCTCAGTCTTTGCGCGGATCCCGCGACGTCGAGCGACAGCGCGCAGCCGGCCCCCTCCAGCAGGCCGCCCCCGAGGGAAGTGGTGACTGTGGCGGTGAAGGTGCCGGTGTTTTCGAATTCCTTGGTGGAAGTGGTGACGGTCACGGTGTTGACGGCCGTGTCGCTGGGGCCGACCGCCGTCACCGCGAAGCTTATCGTGACGGTCGCGCCGACCGGAATCTCGCCGAGGGCGCAGGTGACGACGTCGTCCGCGTTGTTGCAGCTGCCTTGGCTGGCGGTGATCGGGCCGAGGAAGTCCACTTGGCCGGGCAGGGGATCGTTCAGCTGCACGTCGGTCGCGAGGTTGGGTCCCTCGTTGGTGACGGTGATCGTGTAGGTGAAAGTCTCGCCGAGGGCCACCGATTGACCGCCGGTATCGTCGCTCTTGACCACGCGCAGGACCGCGCCGCCCACTTCGTAGGCGCCGATATCGCAGATGGCGGCCGCCAGGCCGGTGGCGTTGACGGGTCGGACGAAGTTGCGCTGGTCGCGGGTCAAGACGAGGCCGTCCTCGTCCAGACATCCGTCCGGGTTGGCGGTGTCGATGGCGGGGCTGCCTTGCAGCAGGCCGTGGGTCTGCGTGGGGCCGCCGTTGTTTTGCAGGTCGCCGATCCGGGGATCGAGCGGGGTGGAGGTGGCGCCGGTCTGATCGCCGGCGGCGCCGAAGCCGACGCAGTTGTCGTCGACTTGACCGAGCAGGTTGTAGCCCTGGGATCCGAAGGAGCCCACGCAGTCCGCGCCGACGCCCGCGGCGTTTGCGGCGATCAAAGAATTGGCGACGGCGCTTTGGAAACCCGGGGTGCCGGCCGTCAGGTCGCCGTTGAAGTCCACCTCGAAGAGCAGGACGCCGCCGCCGGCGTCGGTGGCGGTATTGCGCGCGATCGTGACGTTGAAGAGCCCCAAGTCGACGCCGTTGCCCTGGGCGAGGGCGTCGCCCGCCTGCAGGTTGGGAAAGCTGGTGATGAAGAACAGGCCGCCGCCCAGGCTGCCGGCGCTGTTGCCGCTGACCGTGCTGTTGACCAGGACCAAGGCGCCCAACACTTGATAGATGCCGCCGCCGGCGCCGTCGTTGGGAAAGAAGCCCAACTTCATGTTCGATAGGACGATCGTGGAAATGTTCTCGCCGAGCGCCTGGTTGCCGCTGACGGTCGAGTTGGTGATCAGGGCCAGCGATCCGAAGTCGCCGTAGATGCCGCCGCCGTCGTTGCCGGCGGTGTTGCCGCTGACCGTGCTGGAATCCATGACCAGCTCGGCCTCGTTGTAGATGCCGCCGCCGGCCACGGCGCTGTTGCCGGAGACCGTCGCGTTTTGCAAGGTCAGGAGGCCCCCCGGATTGACGACGAGCAGCGCCGCGTCGACGCACTTGAAACAGCCGCCTTGATGGGAGATGCCGCCGCCGGTCAAATTTTCGGCCTGGTTCTGCGTGACCTGGGAGTTGTTGAGGGTGAGATCCGCCCCGAAGTTGTTGATGCCCCCTCCCTCGACAAAGGCCTTGTTTTCGGTGACGACGACGTCGTTTAAGACGACCGAGACGGTCGAGCCGAAACCGCCCGCCTTGACGAAGGAGATGAAATTCGACTGCTCGCCCAAGATTTGGATGCCGCCGCCGACGAAGTCGTCGCCGTCGCGGATCGTGACGCCGTTGAGGTTGACCGTGAGGTCCGAGCTGCCGAAGGGGTTGATGTCGAAGACGCGTTCCGGTGTATCGGGTTTTAGTCCCGAGGCGCTGATGCGGGTATTGCCGGAGCCGGCCCCGTTCAGCGTGAGGTTGGCGAGAACGTCCAGATCGCCGTCACCGCAATTGTCTTCCTCGGTGCCGGGCAGCGACAAGACGTAGTTGCCCGCGGGGAGTGCCACCGTATCGGGAACCCCGTCACCGACCGCCTGGCAGCCGCCCAAGGCTCCGCCGTTGTTGACCGAGGCGATCGCCTCGCGGAGCGTGCACTCCGGGGTGTCGATGATATCCGCCTCGGTGTTGACGGTGATCGTCGCGGCCTCCAAGGTGGGGCTAAAGGCGAGATGGCCGAATAAGGCCGGGAAGAGGACAAAAAACAGTTTGAATCTCACGGCGGTACCCTCCTACGGCGACTCGAGAGGCGCCATCGGGACGATTTTTGGGATGAATGCGACATTGTCCGACTTCGCGGAACCCGAGTCAAAAAAAATATGGGGTCTCGGCGAACGCGCCAGGGCGGCGGATTGGGGCCGAGGTGTCGTATCAATGAAAAATGATTGAAATCCTGTCGCCCTTGCCGGACACTTTGTCCCGCAAGACCTTTCTCAACCTTAAGTTCCTGGAGCACGCATGGCAAAGCCCTTCCTGACCGACATCAAAACCCTTCGTAAGCGCGCCCGCCAGCACATCGCGGAGGGAGCCGTCACCCCTGGCTACCGCGCCGACCGCAAGATCGTCGTGAAGATCCTCAACGAGGCCCTGGCCACCGAGATCGTCTGCGTCCTGCGCTACCGCCGCCACCACTTCATGGCCTCCGGCATCAACGCCCAATCGGTCGCCGCCGAATTCATGCAGCACGCCGTCGAGGAACAGGGCCACGCCGACGAGATCGCCGCGCGCATCGTCCAATTGGGGGGCGAGCCCAATTTCTCCCCCGAGGGACTGCTCAGCCGCAGCCACGCCGAGTACGTCGAGGGCGATTCCCTGGTCGACATGATCAAGGAAGACCTAGTCGCCGAGCGGGTGGCGATCGACAGCTACCGCGAGATGATCGCCTACCTGGGCAACGACGACCCCACGACCCGGCGCATGCTGGAGGGTATCTTGGCGATGGAAGAGGAGCACGCCGATGACTTGGTCAGCCTGCTCGAGAAGCTTCGCCCCTGACGAAGATCGAGAACCTTACCAATCCTGGGCCCCGAAACTCTCGTTGGGGCGCCGGACCAGCACGTAAGAAAATGTCGGCGCGCCGGTATCGGCGACGATCTTTTGTAAGGCCGCGAAGTCCGGCGGGGGCAGGGTCTGGCAGCCCACGCTGCGCGGCGAGCCTGGGAATCCGGCGTGAATTTGGATGGCGAAGCCGTGCGCCCGGGCCGATAACGCCGACTCCCGGCGGTCGACGGCCCCGTCGAAATTCATGTCCCGCGCCACATCCATCAACGAATCCTGCACCGGATTGAAGACCCCCGACAGGCCCGTCTTGTAGGGATAAATTCCGCTGCGCAGCCAGGCCATGCCGCAGATCCTGCCGTTGCAGCTGGCCTGCCCCGCCGGATCCAGTTGTCCAGGGTGCGAGGCGGAGCGCAGCGGGCCGTTGGGATTCAACTCCGTCAGTGCCAGACGACCGTCCCGCCGCTCCGCGCGAAACGCGACGGTTTGCCCCGTGAAGGCGGTGAGGTAGGCGTTGAGCGCCTCGATCGCGCGGCGACGCGCCTCGGCTTGAGCGCGGAGCCCCGCGGCCGGCAGGCCGTGCGTGGGCGCCGGCGGCGGGGGCGGCGGGCTGTCTTGGTCGATCTGGATCACGTAAACCTCGCCCTCGGGCGGCGGCCAGTGGCCGAGGCGGCGCAGGATCTGTTCGGCCTGCCATTCGCGCCGCTCCGGCGTCGCGTCGAAGCCGCGCGTGACGCGCCCCCACTCCGGGGCGAAGCCGGGATGTCCGAAACTGAAATGCCGCGCGGGTCGAGGCGGTGCCCATTCCGGCGGCGCCGCGTGCGGGCGGGCAAAGGAAGCGGCAGGTAATGGGGACGGGGGCGGGAGAGGGGCGATGGGAGGCGGCGCGGCGCCCAGGCCTTTGGCTTGGGGGAATCGGTGCGGTTCGCCGCCGACGTTTATTTTTCTCATGACCCCTCCAGGCTTCCCGAGCGGGAGATTCTCGGCGCTTCCACGGCGGGGTTGTCGAAAAAAATCCAACTCGAGCTCGCGGGCTAAGCCCTCTCCATCCTTAAGGAATTAAACGGATCCCCGAAAGAACGGCCCCTAAGCGATTTTTATCTCTGGAAAAATAGAACGATCGTGCTAAAAAAAGGAACATGATCCAAAAAGGCGACATCACCCGACAGTTGATCCTGGAACACGCGACGGCCCTGGCCAGCCAAGTCGGCCTGGAGGGTCTTAGCTTCGGCCGCTTGGCCGAGGACCTCGACCTCTCCAAGAGCGGCCTCTTCGCGCATTTCAAGTCCCTGCAAGGCCTCCAGATGAAGGTGCTGGAACACGCGGCCGAGCGCTTCACCGAGACCGTGATTCGCCCCGCGCTCAAGGCCCCGCGCGGCGAGCCTCGGCTGCGGGCGATCTTCGATCGCTGGCGGCGTTGGCCCAAGGAAAGCCGCATGGCGGGCGGGTGTTTCTTCGTCGCGGCCGCGACCGAGCTGGACGACCGCCCCGGCCCCGCGCGCGACCTATTGGTGAGCCAGCAGAAGGATTGGCTGGAGACCCTGGCCGGCGTCGTGCGCAGCGCGATCGCCGAGGGACATTTTCACCGCCGGGTGGATCCGGAGCAATTCGTCTACGAGCTTTACGGCCTCATGTTGGCCTATCATTATTCCGTTCGGCTGCTGAACGACCCGAAGGCCGACCGCCGGGCGGAGACCGCCTTTGAATCCCTGATGCAAAGAGCCAAGGCTTAAGCCGCCCGGGGCGGCTGGAAAGGAGCCCGTTATGCGCCCCAAAAATAGCACGAACGTTCGATTTCCAATTCCGCGATTCTATCGATTTTTAATATCGGGCATGGCCCGTATTTCCACCGACCTTGCGGCGGCCCTGGCCGAGCGACTGTTTTTTTCGGTGCCTCGGCGCCCGGAGTCGGAGGGAGAGGCAAGGATGCTCGCCTCGGCGCGGCGCTGCCAGTTTGAGTATGGCGGCCGGCGGGTCGTCGCCTGGCGCTGGGGCGATGGACCGACGGCATTGTTGGTTCACGGTTGGGGCGGTAGTGCGGCGCAGATGCTGCCCTTCGTGGAGCCGCTGCGCGGGGCGGGCTATTCGGTCGTGGCTTTCGACGCGCCGGCGCACGGCCATTCCGAGGGACGGACCAGCTCATTGCCGGAGTTTGCGGCCTCCTTAAACGCGGTGGCCGGGAGGTTGGGGCCGGTGGAGGTCCTCGTCACGCATTCGATGGGCGGGGCCGCGGCCTCGCTGGCGATTGCCCAGGGCCTGGCGGTGGGCCGGGCGGTGTATGTGGCCCCGCCGGCGGACGCCTTGGAATGGGTCTATCGCTTCGGCCGCATGCTGAGACTGCCGCGGAAGGTGGTGGAGGCGATGCGGCGCCGCGCCGAGCGGCGATTGAACGTCCGTTTCGATCGCCTCAACACGCGGATCCTGGGGCCGGCCGTCCGCATGCCGCTGCTGGTGATCCACGACCGCGCCGACGCGGAGGTCCTTTGGTACGACGGCGCGGCGGTCGCGCACTCGGTTCCGAACGGTCGCCTCACGATGACCGAGGGTTTGGGCCACCGGCGCATCCTGCGCGATCCTGGCGTGGTCGCCGAGGCGGTGAAATTTCTGGTCGGCGGAGAGGGGCGCGACAAGTCCGAGGAGCGCGCGGCGGCCGAGGCCGGGGCTATCTGCGCCGGCTGCGGGGACCCGATTTCGGAATATTCCGACTCGTCGCCGGAGATCTGTGAAATGTGCGCCTTAGAGCGGGAGCTCTTCGACCGGAAGCTTCGATTCGGCCCGGTAGGCCAAGCCTACCGGGCCTAAAGCCCAGGGGGCGCATCCGCGCTCCCCCTTCAACCACCAGCGGTCAGGGTACTGTTTATTTGGATATTTTTAGAAATGGCGGAGAGGGTGGGATTCGAACCCACGGTACGGTTTCCCGCACACACGCGTTCCAGGC
The DNA here is from genome assembly GCA_020853015.1 of Deltaproteobacteria bacterium. GTDB lineage: Bacteria > UBA10199 > UBA10199 > DSSB01 > DSSB01 > DSSB01. The sequence continues at coordinate 4,093 of JADYZQ010000211.1, read as the reverse complement.
GTGCACCTTCAACCACTCGGTCACCTCTCCTATTCGCCGACCCGAAGTAAATTCGGGTCGGCTAAAGCCCGGGGGGCGGTTCCGCCTCCCCCCTCACCCCCATCGGTAAGGTAGGGGGATTTGTCTCTTTTCCTTAATTCCTTGATCCAATTTTTTTCTGCGGAGAGGGTGGGATTCGAACCCACGGTACCCGTTAAGGTACACTCGCTTTCGAGGCGAGCACCTTCAACCACTCGGTCACCTCTCCATTCGCGAGCCCGGAGCAAGTCCGGGCTCGCTAAAGCCCAGGGGGCGCATCCGCGCTCCCCCTTCAACCCCCAGCGGTTAAGGTTGTGGGGAACCATTATTTTTGCGCAGAGCCGCTTCGGATTCAGACAACCCTACTTTTTACCCCGCTTCTTTTCTTTCCTCAACCGCTTAAAAAATTCGCTTAAGATCGCGCCGCATTCCCCTTCCATCATGCCGCCGGAAACTTGGGGGTGGTGGTTGAAGCGGCGCTCGTCCTGCAAGGACAAGATCGACCCGCAGACCCCCGCCTTGGGATCCCTGGCCCCGAAGACCACCTTCGGAATTCGGGCCAGGACGATGGCACCCCAACACATCAGGCAGGGCTCCAAGGTCACATATAAAGTCGTGCCCTCCAGTCGCCAGCGCGCCAGCTTGCGGGCCGCCGCTTCGATCGCCAGGAGCTCGGCGTGGGCCGTGGGCCTCCGACGGGTCTCGCGAAGGTTATAGCCCCGGCCGACGATCTTTCCCTCGCTGACCACCACCGCGCCGATCGGCACCTCGCCGGCGGCCTCGGCCCGGCGAGCCAGGGCCAGCGCGGCTTTCATGAACTTATCGGGCTGTTCCGCCGGCTTATTCCGCATGGGCCTGCCCCCGATTAGGGGTTTGGCGGCCCGCTGTCAATATTTAAGTGCCCTTCTTCTGTACGCAACTTGGACCCGGTTCGGCCGATAACCTATAACGATGAGGATGGGGAAATGCTTGGGTATTTAGGGAGTTACCGTCATGATCAGCATCGCCTTCGTGGCCGCCATTGGCTTGTATCTTTTCTCCGATTCCATCCGTAAACGCGAAAAGCAGGAAATGAAACGCCTGCGCAGGACCCTCTACTCGCTGTAATCCCGAAACCCGCTTTGCATCGCTCCGGGCTTCCTTTAAATAGGGGCCATGGACGATTACCTCAAGACCGTCGAGCGACGCCTCAAGCGATTCTCGCCTCCCGAAGCCCAGGCCCTGGGCGCATGGCTGAAAGACAAGCCCGTCGGCATCAACCTGGCCCTGCAATTCCTCGAACAAGTCTCCGACCTGAAGGCCAAGACCGGTAAAGACGCCGCCGCACTGCTCGCCGAGCTGCTGGATGAGGTCTCGGCTAAGGACCTCACTTCCAAGGAATTGGGCCGGCGCCTTCGCGATGCCGCCGATCGACGGCTCCACCCTCAACGCCACGCCCACGAATCGGCCTTCGAAGTGTGGCAAAAAGGCCTGTCTTTGCCTTCCGGCGTACGCGTCCAACCCCCGCAAAACTTCGAGGGTAAGATCTTCACGCTTCGCGTGGAATTTTCCGATGCGGAGGGCTTGCATCGCATTTTGGAGCGCTTGTCCGAATCGCTGCGGACGGTCGAGGCCTGGAAAGAACTGGGGCGGTTTTGAGCCTCGGCAATAAGCAACCAAACTCGAAATTTCTCGATAATTTCGCCTAAGGGCGCCTTTATTCGGTGCCCTATGCAGATCCCCGGTTTCCTTAGAGACTTCACCCGACAAGCCCAAGAGTCCATGCGGTTCGCCCGTGATTATTGGCGGCAGCGCAGCCTTGCCCAAGGCTACGCCGAGGCCATGCGCGAGACGACCCAGATCGCCCATGATTACTTTCGGCATCGCGATGAGTGGGTCCAAGGCGTCGCGGGCGCCTCACTGGGCGTCGCCCAGCTCTTGGGCGGTTTGCCGATCGGATTGAACCAATGGGCGATCGACGTCGCTCGCGCGACGGCTAACCGAGGGCTTGGGGCGGGCTTGGTGGAGTTGGTGCGCCATCCGGTCGCGGGCATGTGGGAAGGCGCCCGTTCCGTCGTTCAGGCACTGGATCGTTGGCGCTCCGGCTCCTTGTTGGAGCAGGACTCCTTCCAGATCGCTCAAGAGGTGACGATGGTGCTGGGGACCGGCGGTTTGCTTGCGATGGGTGCAAGAGACCTAGGCAGGGGCGGGCGAAATTTATTTCGGCAGGCGAGCCGGGTGAAGTTCACCCCTCGGGTCTATGGATTTGATTTTTCCGGGGGGGTCCCTGCCTTTGCCGGGGCCGCGTACAAGCCTTCCGCGAGTTTCGCGGCCTGGGACATTCGATTTCCCAGTTTCGATGGAACTCCCTTAGGCCTGGGGATGCTGACCATGGCATCGATTCGCCGGCCTCCGGAAAATTCCATCGTTCCAGCCTCGGGCGAGGCCCCGTCACCTCGGCGCATTCGCGCCGCATGCGAAGCGGAACCGCCTCCGGCGCTTCTTCCCTTGAATGGGAGAACCCCGGAGGAAGCCGCCATCTTCGCGAGCGATTTTCAAAGATACCGATCGCAGGTGAATCAGATTTCCGCTGCCGGTCTTCCCTCCGCGATACAGCGAAGGATATCGGAGTTAATGAAGAGTTCCGCTACGAAGGACTTTGAGCAGGAGTTTTTCGCCTTGGAACTGGCGGACGGCACGGTTTTACATTCCTCCCTCATCCATTCGCGAAATCCCTTTCGAGTGGAAAACCCCGCGGCGAAAAACCGGGCGCTACAGTTATTGATGGACGCGGTTCATCCCCACTTAAGCGGAGGAAATGCGCCGGTGAAGGTTCACGCCTATCACAGCCATCCACGTCGTTCGCGGGTCCATGCCGACGGACGCGCGTTCACCGAGACCAACTCCATCGACTGTCGCGCTTGGGAAGGATATCTGGACGTTTTTGGCCGGCGACTGAGCCGCCTTGGGTTTAGAGGGCGCCTCGAGATCCTGGGAGGGGCCGTTCCGGCGGGTTCGGGACTTCCCGATTCTAATCCCTATGTCGCCGCCTTTTGGAAAAGCCTGGAAGTGGGAGAAGTTCCCTAAACGCTCCAAATTATTTTCTTCATATTATTCGGCCGGTTAGCTAAGTATTTTGCGGTGGGTTTTGGGGAGGTCGCTCACCTTTCCCATGGAGCGGCATGGTTTGTTCGCTGTGCCTGTTCCCGGTTTTTTGTTAAGGTAGCCGGAAAATATGCTGAAAAACTTTGATGAATTTCTTGAGACCAGTTGGGAGCGCAACCAGGTGGTGGGCGCCTGGGGCTTCAATTCCAACATGAACTTCACCGCGCTCAGCCCCGAAGAGACCAATGTCTGGTTTTTCGAGCAGGTTTTTAATTTCCTGCGCGCCTTCTTCGGTCTGGTGATGCCCGACTCGATGGAGATCATCACCTACGACGCCACCCAGCACATTCAGAAGACCGGCCTCGACCAGCAGACCTTCTTGGACGAGCTGATGCTGGTGATGAAAAATCTCAAAGAGCCGCTCTGGACCTTCCGCCTCAACCTCAACATCGTCGGTTTCCTGCGCACCTCCTTCCAGACCGACAATCCGGTGCGCCTGCAGATCCAAGAGCCCTGCAGCTTCATCGTCTGGGGCGGTCCCGACGAGACGGGATTCCAGAATTTTTCGATCAGCTACCACCTCTTTTCGACCGTGGTGCTCGAAGGCGAGAATCAAGAGCTCTGGTCGCTCAACCAGCCCATCCTCGAGAAGGCCCTGCAGAAGTGGGAGCAGCAGTCCGGCCACATGATCGACGTGGTCGACTCGACGGGCGAGGCGCCGGTGCATCGGCACGGCTTCGGGCGCTAGGGCCGGGGCTCGGTTTCGATTCTAGGGAAAAGCGGCGAGGCTTCGCCCAGCTGGTGCGAAGCCGGCATCGCCGTCCACGGCGCGCCCTCCGCGAAGGTCTTGGGGAAGGGCAGCCGCAGCTGGGCGTAGATCTTCTCGCCGGTGAAGGGCAGGAAGGGCGCGACCCACATCCCGATCAGCCTCAGGCAATTGAAGACGTTGTAGAGCACCTGCGCGAGGCGGGCCTCCTTGCCTTCCTTCTTG
>JADYZQ010000210.1 GCA_020853015.1 Deltaproteobacteria bacterium | reverse complement strand
TGGCGACGCTCAACGAGTCGCTCGACCTGGCCAGCGCGCGGCTCTTCGTCGAGGTCCTGCGCCGCGGCCTGCTCTCGAAGAAGTCGGATTCCAACCTGGCGATCGCGCGCGTGGGCTTGAGCCAGCTTTACGCCGACCCGATGCGGGATTTCCTCGAACATCAAGGAGCCCCGATCGCCTTCAACGCACAGGCGAACCGCTTAAGCCGCGAAGGCACCGGCTTTCGCGTCGAGACCAACACCGGCGCGCGCCTGAGCGCCGAGCGACTGGTCCTCGCCGTGCCGCCCAACGCCCTGGCCAAGCTGCTGGCCGCGAGCGACGCCGAATTCCAGGGCCTCGTGCCCGAATTAAGCCGCTTCGGCAGCGCGCCGATCGTCTCGATCAACCTCTGGTTCGAGGACTTCCACCCGCGACAGCGCATGCTGGGGCTCGTCAACAGCCCCATCCACTGGGTCTTCGACAAGGCGAAGATCCTGACCGGCGAAAAGAGCTCGCACCTGACGCTGGTGATCAGCGGCGCCCACGCCCTGGCGCAGGAGAGCAAAGACAACCTGGTGAAGCTCGCCGTCGCCGAGCTGCGGCGCTTCTTCCCCGAGCTGGAGGGGAAGCGCCTTTTGCACTCGCAGGTGGTCAAAGAGCTCGAGGCCACCTTCAGCGCCCAACGGGGCCTCAACCGCTACCGGCCCGCGACGCGCACGCGGCTGCCCGGACTCTATCTTGCCGGCGATTGGACCGATACCGGACTGCCGGCCACCATCGAGAGCGCCGTCCTAAGCGGCCACCGCGCCGCCGCCGAAATCTTGGAGTCGAAAAATGTCCGCTAAACCCATCGCCTTCTTCGACGTCGACAAGACGCTCTGCGACTGCTACACCGGCTTCCCCACCACGATCGAGCTGATGCGCCGCAAGATCGTCAAGAAACGCCGCATCCTGCAGGCGATCTTCTACAACGCCATCGGCCGCATCTACGTCAACGCCGACGTCCGTCGCATGTACGAGATCGCCATCGCCGACATGGCCGGCACCCATATCGACTACATCTTGCAGATCGGGAAAGAAGCCTTCGAGAAATCGGTGAAACCCAAGATGTACATCGAGGGCATCGAGGAGATCGAGCGGCTGAAGGGCGAGGGCTTCACCGTCGCCCTGCTCTCCTCCGCGCCCTACATGCTGGTCAAGAACATGGAAAAGTTCCTCCAGATCGAGCACTCCTTCAGCAACGGGCCCGAGATCGTCGACGGCATCCTGCAGAAAAAATTCCGCGAGCCGCTCTGTTACAAGGAAGGCAAGGTCCAGGTGGCGAGGCAATTCGCGGAGTCGCAGGGCGTGCCTCTCCAGGATTGCCGCTTCTATTCCGACTCGGTCTCCGACCTGCCGCTCCTCTCGCTCGTCGGCCACCCCCGCGTCGTCAACCCGGACGCCAAGCTGGAACGGGAGGCCGAGCGCCGCAACTGGCCCATCCTGCGTTTCCAGCGCACCCTGGGACGCGCCGCGTTATAGCCGAAGATGGACTCCGCCCGGCGCATCGTCCATAATGCCGCCCATGCCCCCTTATCGCGTGATCGCCCTGGGTGACTCCCTCACCTACGGTTACCCCTTCGGCAAAAACATGTCCTGGGTCGAGTACGCCTCGAAGGAGCTGAAGCTCCCTATCCTCAACCAGGGCGTGAACGGCAACACCTTCCGCGAGATGCTGCGGCGCCTGACGATCGACGTGCTGGACTTGAAGCCCGAGCTCTGCATCGTGCTGGGCGGGGCCAACGATATCTATCAGGGCGTGGACCCCAAGCTCATCCAATCGAACTTCGCGAAGATCACCGAGCTCCTCCTCGAGAACAAGATCCAGCCTCTCATCGGCCTGCCGCCGCCGCTCGAGGACGAGGTCTTCGAGAAAGAGCTGGCCAAGTTCCGCCGCTGGCTCAAGAGCCACGCCAAGGAGCATGCCCTCAAGACCATCGACTTCTACGCCCCCTTCATCGACGCGAAGAAGAAAAAACCGATCTCGGCCTGCTACGAGGACGGCGTCCATCCCAGCTCGAAGGGATACCAGGGGATGGCGAAGGCGGCGATCAAGGTGCTGCAGCAGGCCTTGGGGTAAGTCGCTCATTTTCCCGTTCGGCAATTCGCGATAATTTATCATATTGAAATGCGCCGCGACTCTGCTACTTCTGGGGCCCAGCTGCTATGGCCCGCAAGAAATCCAAAAGGTCGTCGAAGAAATCCCCCCAACTCTGGCAGTGGGTGATCGTCGCCGGTGCGGCCTTCCTGCTCTACCAGGGGCTTCAACATTATCTGAACCCCGAAAATAAGGTCCCCGACAAGAAGGCCGCGGCGGTGAAGGCGAAGGTCGAAAAGGCAAAACCGACGCCGTCCAGGCCCGCGGCGGCCGCGCCCACGCCGGCCCCGACGCCGGCGGCGAGCCCCGCGCCCACCGGAGGGCCGGTGCCGAAGTGGAGCTTCGAGAACGCCGCGCGCTTCCTCCCCGCCGGCGCCTATCCCGACAACTACACGGCGATCCCGCTAAGCGACGCGTCCTCGGGGCTTTTGGCCTATGCCAAGGAGATCCCCGGGAAGAAGCCCGGCCCCCAGGGCCTGACCAACACGCAGCCGGGACTGCGTGCCATGCATTGGGACGGCAAGAAGTACCAAAGCCAAGACCTCGACTTCGAGGCCCTCAAGCCCGCGCTGGGCGGGCTCAAGCCGGTGGGGCCGCCCCAGGCCGAGCGCAAGGCCTGGATCGCGAACGGCGCCTCCGTCTTCGGCACCAAGCTCTTCCTCACCGACGAGACCCGCTTCGTCTCGGGCTTCGTCGTGGTCGACGCCGCGGGGCCGCGCTGGGCGCCCCTCCAAACCGAGGACGGCAAGACGGGCCTCGCCGCCTTCCTGCAGGGCACCACCGCCGCCACCACCCGCAAGGTCTTTAAACGGGACATCGGCGGCAAACCGACGATCGTGGTCGAGAAGGGCTCGCTGGACTTGAGCCGCCCGGAGGCGGGATACCGATGGAAGGTCGAGGCCTATGCCTGGAATGGGAAGGCCTTTGTCTTCGACAAGGCGGTCTCGGCCAAGCTGACCCAAGAGAAGAAAAGCGAAATGTAGGGGCGAACCTCTGCCGACCGCGATTCAAATCACCGACCTCCACAAACGCTACGGCGCCACCGCCGCGTTGCAAGGCGTCGACCTCGAGGTCCCCGCCGGCCAGTTCTTCGGCCTGCTGGGCCCCAACGGCGCCGGCAAGACCACGTTGATCAGCGCCATCGTCGGCCTGGTGCGGCCCAGCGCGGGCGAGGTGCGCGTCTTCGGCCACTCGGTGACCGAAGAGCCGCGCGCCGCCAAGCGCTGCATCGGCTTCTCGCCGCAGGAGATCAACACCGACCGCTTCTTCAACCTGCGGCGCACCCTCGAGTTCCAGGGCGGCTTCCACGGCCTGCCCCGCCGGGAGGCCAGGCGCCTGGCCGGCGAGCTGCTCGAACAATTCGGCCTGGCAGAAAAGGCCAAGCTGCAATTCTACAAGCTGAGCGGCGGGATGCAGAAGCGCCTCATGGTCGCGCGGGCCCTGATGAGCCGGCCCAAGCTCTTGATCCTCGACGAGCCCACCGCCGGCGTCGACGTCGAGCAGCGCCACGAGCTGTGGAAATACCTCCGCGACTTAAACAAGAACGGCACGACCATCCTGCTGACCACCCACTACATCGACGAGGCCGAGGCCCTCTGCGAGCGCATCGGGATCATCGACCACGGCCGCGTCATCGAGCTGGGTACCCCCAAGGACCTGATCGAAAAATACTGCGATTCCGAGGTCGAGATCGCCGTCGAGGGCGAGGTTAAGCCCGGCGAGTTCGCCGACCTTCCCGGGACCTCGGTGGCGGAAGGCCGGGTGCGAAGCCGCGCCAAGCGGATCGGCGTCGCCGCCGAGGCCCTGCTAGCGCGCATTCTTTCCAAGCCGGGTCGCCGCGTGGCGGACATCAACGTCAAGAAGGGCGACCTCGAGGAGGTCTTCCTCCGCCTCACCGGCAAGACCCTGCGCGAATCCGAAGAATCGAAAAATGGAGGCGCCGCCGCATGAAAAGCCGCATCGCCTTCGCCACCCTGATCCTGCGCGAGTGCTACCGCTTCGCGCGCCTCTCCGGCCAGACCATCGCGCCGCCCATCGTCTCGACCCTGCTCTTCATTCTGATCTTCGGCTACTCCCTGGGCTCGCGGATCAAGCAGATCGGCGGCTTCGATTACGTGCTGTTCATCCTGCCCGGCCTGGCGGCGATGGGCGTGGTCAACAACGCCTACGCCAACAGCTCGACCAGCCTCTTCATGGCGCGGATGGACCGCTCGATCGAGAACATGGTCGCCTGCCCCCTTTCTCCCCTGCAGATGGTCAGCGCCTTCGTGATCGGCGGCCTGATGCGCGGCCTCGTCGTCGGGCTGCTCACCCTCGCGA
>JADYZQ010000209.1 GCA_020853015.1 Deltaproteobacteria bacterium | reverse complement strand
TCAGGCGGTGGCGGGCGACGAGGCGCCGCGGGTCTACCTGGTGGGCCTCGACGCCGAATCCGACCGGCTGCTCTTCGAGCAACTCAAGCCGCTGCGCGAGAGCGGGGCCACCGTCGAGCTCGACTTCGGCGGCAGCTCGCTGAAGAGCAAGATGCGCCGCGCCGACCGCTGGCAGGCCGATTGGGTCGTGATCGTCGGCGAGGACGAGCGTAAGAAGGGCGTCGCCATCCTCCGCGACATGCGGGGCGAGGGCGGGCAGGAAGAGGTCCCTTTTTCCGAGCTGTTCATCCGCCTGGGGGCGCGATTTCCCACCTTGCATTACCTGCCGCGGTAGCCGCACCCGCCACCACAATCCTCCTTGTTCTAGGGGGTTTTTCGCTCTATATTGAGCCGCATGAACGCCCATTCCGTTTTCAGCCCCGAACACGAACTGTTCCGCAAAACCGTCCGCGACTTCGCCGAGAAGGACCTACTGCCCCACAAGGAAGAATGGGAGCGGGCCCGCGGCTTTCCCCGGGAGGTCTTCAAGCAGGCCGGCGACTTGGGTATCCTGGGGGTCTGTTTTTCCGAAGAAGTCGGCGGCAGCGCGGGGGATTGGTGGTTCAAGGTGGTGTTCTGCGAGGAGATCGTCCGCTGCAAGATGGCGGGCCTCGCGATGGACTTGATGGTGCAGGCGGACATCGCGACGCCCATCCTCTCTTTCCTGGGAACCGAGGAACAGAAGAAGGAATTTTTGATCCCCGCCTTGAAGGGCGAGAAGATCGCGGCCCTCGGCATCACCGAGCCGGGCTGCGGCTCCGACGTGGCGAATATCTCCACCCGCGCGGTCAGCGACGGGGACGACTACGTAATCAGCGGCGCCAAGACCTACATCACCAACGGCGGGCGCGCCGATTTCATCACCCTGGCGGTGCGCACCGGCGGGCCGGGCTACCAGGGCATCAGCCTCGTCACCTTTCCCACCGATACCAAGGGATTCGCGGTCGGCAAGAAGCTCGAGAAGCTGGGCAACCACTCCTCCGACACGGCGCTCCTGTTCTTCGAGAATTGCCGCATTCCGAAACGCTACGTGATCGGCGAAGAGAACCAGGGCTTCCTCTACATCATGAAAAACTTCCAGGGCGAGCGCCTCGTCGCGGCGATCACCTGCGTGTCCGGCTCCGAGCTCACGCTGAACGAGACGGTCCAGTATTGCCGCGAGCGCCAGGCCTTCGGGAAGCGGGTCATCGACTACCAGGTCTGGCAGCACAAGTTCGCCGAGCTCGCCACACAGCTCGAGGCGGCGAAACGCTTGAATTACCACGCCGTGAGCCTCTTCCAGGCCGGGATCGAATGTAGCAAGGAAATCTCGATGGCGAAACTCTTCGCCGGCGACCTGGCCCAACGCGTCGCCTACGACTGCCTGCAGGCGCACGGCGGCGCGGGCTACATGGAGGAATACGACCTGGCGCGCTTCACCCGCGACATACGCCTGATGACGATCGGAGGCGGGTCTTCGGAGATCATGAAAGAGATCATCGTCAAGCGGATGAAGTGGGCGAAGTAGTTCCGCGGCGTTTCTTTGTTTTGGGCGTTTATTGGTTTTTTTGTTTTGCCGCGACGCTTTCCGGGGACTGCGGAGAACCTCCCCCACGAAGCTACGGCCCGGTCGGGCTAAATGATTCGCAAGTCCGGAGCAAGTCCGGGCTTGCTAAAGCCCAGGGGGAGAAATCCTTTCTCCCCCTTTAACCCCCATCGGTTAAGGATTTGGGGAATTATTTATGCAAAAAGCCTGTTCGCATATCGGGTTAGAGTCTTCCTTCGTCAGCCTCCAACTCCGTCGCTCGTTGGGCCTTTTTGACGCTCCTACGCCCTCCCTCCTGCCTGAGGCTTCGTGGGGGAGGTTCTCCGCAGTCCCCGGAAAGCTCTGTGCAGGTCAAGAACAGGAGAGGGGATTCATCAAAGTCTCCAAAGAACTTAGTGTTGGTCAAAAGAAGTGAAATTCTAGATACCGTACGAAGCCGATCTTATTTTTATATAACGTGGCGCCGCTTGGGAGGGGGAGGGAGATATGTCCTTAAGCGACCCTCAGAAAGATCGAACACCTTAAGGCCTATATAATTTCGATCTTTCTGCGGAGGGCGGCCCCCGGCCTGAGGGGGCCGCCCGTGTCGCGTAGGACATATCTCCCTCCCCCTCCCAAGCGGCTCAGGGCACGGCGATTGTTCACGAGAAACGAGCAAGATTAAGATAAAGGCAAACACATGGCGCTAGAAGAAACTCTCAGTAACCTCGAAAGCCAAAAAACCAAGGCCAGACAGATGGGCGGTCCGGAGGAGATTGCCAAGCAGCACGCCGCCGGCAAGCTCACCGCCCGCGAGCGCGTCGACCTGCTCTTCGACAAGGGGAGCTTCGTCGAGATCGGCATCCTGGCCCACCATCAGTCCACGCATCCCGACATGGTCAAGCGCGAGACGCCCGCCGACGGCTGCATCACGGGTTACGGAAAAATCAACGGCAGACTCGTCGCCTGCGCGGCCTACGACTTCACCGTGATGGCCGGCTCGATCGGCTACGTCCAGGAACGCAAGGTGGACCGGCTGCGCGAGATCGCCTTGAAAGAGAAAATCCCGATGGTCTGGCTCCTCGACTCGGCCGGCGCGCGCATCCAAGAGCTGGCGGGCTCGCAGTTCGCCGAGAGCGGGAAACT
>JADYZQ010000208.1 GCA_020853015.1 Deltaproteobacteria bacterium | reverse complement strand
GGGGGCACGTCCGGAGGTTTTTCATGACGCCCCCAGGTTCCTACCGCAATTTTCTCCTCGGCCGCAGCGGCGCCTCGCTTGAGCACCGCGACATGGGCGAGGCCGTCACCCAGCTCCAGACCCTGGCCCGTCTCTCCGTCACCACCCAGGCCGGCACCACGGCCCGACGCGGCGACACCGCCATGCGCCTGCTGCTCAGCGGGACCGGCCGCGCCGGCGAGGCCATCACCTCCGAGGCGGAAGGCGCCGACGAGGCCGCGATTCGCGCCGGCCTCAACGTCGTCCTAGAGCGCGCCCGCGGCGGAGACCGCAGATCCTTCTACGACGCGATGCGGGCCTACTTCGTCCTGATCCACCGCGCCCTGAACGACGAGGGGACCCGCTCCCAGGTCCCCGAGCTGCTGCGCGGCCTGCGTCAGATCACGACCGAGTACACCCAGTTTCTCGCCAATAGCTCCGCTTTAAGTCCCGAAGAGCGGCTGCGCTACCTCTTCGCCGCCTCCGGGGTCCTGCGCAACGCCTTGGGCCGGGCCCAAGTCGACGAAGCGGCCCGCAACGCCGCAGGCGCCGAGGAGATCGAATCCCTCCGCACCTTGCTCCGCGAGACTTATGTCGAACTGACCGGCCATTATCGCCGTCATCTCCTGGCCCACCCCAACGGCGAAGCCTATACCGGCATCCTGCGCGAGATCCAAATGCGCGAGGCGATCCTCGCGGGCAATCACGACGTCGCCCGCCAGCGCGCCCTCGAGTTGACCCAGTGGCTCACCGCCCACCCGCCGCCCGCGGAGGGCTCGGAGACCGACCGCTGGGACCACCGCGCCGCGCGCGCCCTTTTGGAAGACCCCGAGTTCGCCGGCCTGGTCCGCGGGATCGACGCCCCCTCGACGCCCGAGAACACCGTCGCCCTCGTGAACGGCGTCTCCCTCGAGCTGGTGCAGACGGTCTGCGCAAGCATCGACCACGTCAACGAGGACGGCGAGGCCGTCATCGCCGCGCGTTACCGCGCGCTTTCCTCCGTGGCCGGGATCCTCGCCTTGACTCGGCCCTCGCTCAACCTGGCCGACCTGCTCGCCGACCTGCGCAATCCCGCCCAGGCCGAGGCCGTCCGCCAGGAATTGGAGAACGCGGCGCACGACAGCGCCGAGGTCCAAAGCATGCTAACGGAGGCCCGCGGCGACGTCTCGCTGGAGCAGTGGGTCACGCGGGCCCGCGAGGCGGCCGCCCACGTCGAAAATCTGCGCACCGGCGCCGGCAGCCGCCTGATCATGGCCATCTTCGACGAGAATCGCCGGCAAAACCCCGTCGCCTCCTTGGCCGAATCGCTGCGGTCGCATCCCGCCTTGCTGCGCGCCTTGGGCCTCGACGCCGCGCAGCTGCGCGACGAGCACGCCCTGCACCGGCTCGCCGCCGAGCTGTTCCGCCGCGGCCCCCTCGGCGTCTCGGTCGTGGAGGAATACGGCGCAGGCCATCCGGACGACTCGGTCCAAGGCATCCTGCGGCAGCTGCAGGCCGAGGCCAATCCCGCCGAGGACATCGGGGAGCTGCTCCAAGAGGTCCTCAACAGCTATCAGGACGGCCTGAACAACCGCCCCGACCACGAGCTGGCCGCCGCGCACGCCGTCTTCCAATTGATCGCCCAGACCCAGGAGGTCTCCGAGGGCGTCCGCATCCCGGGCGAGGTGAGCGCCCAGGCCCGCAGCCTCGTCAACCGGGTCGAAGGCTACGACTTCCGCACCCGCCGCGTCTTCGGCCACCTGGGCTCGGGCTCCAGCCTGGCCACGCTGGGCGCAGGCATCGTCTTGACCGAGCTTTTCCCGGCCGCGCTGATCGCCCGCGCCGGCACCTCGGGCCGCTTGGCCCTGCGCGGCGTCACCTTGGTCAACGCCGGGCGCCTGACCTTCGCCGGCTCGGCCTTAACCGGCATCGGCGCCGGCCTCACCATGTCCTTCGTCGGCACCGGCTTGCACACGATGGACCGCTCCCGCCTGGGCCTGACCACGCATTTCTGGCGCGACTTCGGCGAGAGCGCGGCGACCAACACGGTCGTCTTCGGCGCCACCATCCCCTTCTCCCACGGCCTCGCGCGCTGGCTGACGCCGGCCGCGGAGGACGCGGCCGCCATCGGCAATCTCACCCTGCGCCGCCGCGTCGCGCTACACGCCGGTACCGCCCTGTTCGGCGGCACCCTGACCCTGGGGGCCGGCACGATCTGGCGCCGACTTCATACCGGCCGCTGGAGCGCCCCCTCCTATGAGGAAGTCGCGGAGAACTACCTGTCCATCCTGGCCTGGGAAGTGGGCGCCGCAGGATTCCGTCGCTTCCGCACCCGCGTCGGCCTCGGCGCCGAGCTCGAAGGCCGCAGGCCTTTCGAGCCCCGGGAATACACCCCCGTCGAGAACACCGGCCGCCTCGCCGGCCTCCGCAACCGCTTGAACCGCAGCTACGCCTGGCTGAATAATTTCGCGGCCCGCAGGACCTCGTCGGCGCTCAACCTGCTTCTCACGCAACTCGGACCGGCGCGCGCCGCGCGAATCAACGAGGTCGCCGGCCGTCTGGTCGCGGACAGCCCGCAGCTGACGCCGCTCCGCCAATACCTGGCTCGCCAGCTGGCGCTGCAGGAGATCTCGGCCCCAGGCAGCGCAGACCTCTTCACGGAGAGTTTCCTGCGGGGCCATCGCATCCAGATCGTCGGCCGCCCCGGAAGCTTCCGCATGCACTTCGTCCCCTCCGAGAACGTCCGCGTGGCGCCGGAGGGCTATACCCCGCGCATCCTCGAAGCGATGCGCCGCCACCACATCGAGAACGCGGCCTCCACCGACGCCGACTACCTGCCGCGCTTCCTCCCAAACAACCCCTACGAGATCGTGGAGATTCGAGTGAGTCCGGAGACCGGCCGCATCGTCGCCGTCAACACGCACTCGCTGGGCGACACGGAGGGCGCGATCACGCTGCATTGTTCCTACGACCCGGTCACGCGCCAACTACGCCTGCCGCCCATCGGCCGGGAGACCGCGCCGCGGCTCCTCGACCTGACTCCGATGATCGAGGCGCACCGCAGCTCGCCCGTTCCCCTGCTCTGGACCCCCGAGCTCGGCGCACGCGTTCTGCCGCATCGCCTCAATCAAGCCGCCCGGGCCCGGGTCAACCAGGCGATCGGCGACCTGAACCGCGACGGCAACCTCAGTCTGCTGATCAACGCCGACACCGGCGAAATCCTGAGCAACCTGATGTCGGTCGAGTCGCTCGCCGATCTCGAGGGAGCCCCGCGCAATATCCTGCGGATCGGCGGCCGCTACAGCGGCAACGACAAGACCTTGACGATCCCGGCCCCCAGAGGGGTCGAGGGCGAGTACGTCCTCGACATGGAGACCGGGCGCATCGAGCACCGCCTGCCCGAGCGCGAGGGTGCGGAGGGCGGGGGCGCGCGGCCTGCGGAGGAGCGGCCCCGCGGCTCCGAGCGCCGTCGCGCATCGCACCGGGAATCCGCCCCCGAGACAAACGCCGACGACGCCGCCGACTCGACGGCCCGAAGGATCACCCGGCACACGGTCCCGAACGCCCACATGGGAATCTTGACCACGCCCGCCCACGGCGAGACGGGTTCGGTGCAGGTGACCGTCTACTTCGGCGGAAGGTCAGGCAAGATCCTAGGCATCAGCGAGGGTCATACGCCCTCGGCAAGCGAGCCCGATTTCCTAGTTCCCGACAACCTACCGGCCAGCGGCAACATGCCCCGCAACCGCATCGCCCTGCGCGGCGTCCACGACACGGAGGCGCGACGCATCGTCCTCGAGGTCCCCGCTTCGGAAGGCCAAGAGGCCGGGACGATCACGATCGACTTGCGCAACGGCCGCATCCGCTTCGAAGCCCGTCCGACGCCCCCCGAGGGCCCCGGCGGCGGAACGCCCCCGCCGAGCGACGGATCTCCGGAGGGAAATCCTCCGCCCGCCGCGGGTGAAGGAGACGGCGAGGCCCCGCCACCGGCCGCCGCGGCCGACGCCGACGACTCGGAGACCACCGCGCCCCGCGCCGTCGTGAGGGCGGCGGACGAAACGGGGCCTCAGCCCGCGATCGATCCGGAGACCGACGTCCACGCCCCGCTGTTGATGGCTGAAATCCTCGACCCCGGCGAATCGCGCGCGGTGATTTCTCCCAACGTCCCGGGACGGCTGCGCGAGGGCCAGCATTGGGCGATGATCCCGGGCGTCGGCGAGCTCTCGGCCTTCACGGAGACGGGCTTAAGCAAGCACGCGACGCCCCGCAACGAGGACGCCTACGGATTCGCGGTGGCCCAAGACGGTTCGCTGGTGGCCGTGGTCGCCGACGGCGCCGGCGGCAGTTCGACGGGCGACGCGGCCAGCGCGCGGGCGGTGGAAGTCATTCTCAATCGCGCCTCGGATCCGGCGGTGAGCCTGGGCCAGGCCTTCCGCGACGCGCACCCCGTGATCCTCTCGGACCTGCGGGCCGCCATCGAGGCGGCGCGCGCCGAACGGTCGGCGGGCCGCGACGTCGAGGTCCCGGCCGACAGCTACACCGTCGCCACCGCCCTGCGCCTCGAGCCGGACGGCAACGTCGAAGTCGCGACCGTCGGCGACTCCCAGGTGTGGATCGCCCGCCCCAACGGAGGCGGCGCCTACGAGGTGATCGCGCCCTACCTGCCGGCCAGCATGGCGGGCCTGCAGCGCGCCGCCCGCACGCCGGGCGTCACCAACACGGTGGGCATGAACGCCGTGGGCGGCGGCATCTTCACGCGCCTCGGCGGCGCCCCGGGCGAGGCGGCCCCTCCCATCACCGGGCGCATGGAAAGCGGAATCCCCAGCGGCATCTTCAACAGCGACCTGACCATCCCCAATCCGGACGGATCCGGGAACCGGCTGCCCTTCGTCGCCCGATCGGGCGACCTCTTCCTGATGATGAGCGACGGCGTCCACACCCTGTTCAACCGCGACCAGATGGCCTCCATCATCCACGGCCTGGAGGGCGCCGAGCCGGTGCGCCAAGCCATCCAAAGCGAGGCCCTGGCGACGATGGACCTCTACCGCACCTTGGCCCGCGGCCTGGCCCACGACCAGCGCGCCCTGATCGGCAGCGGCCGCTTTGCAGGCCGCCATATCGACGCGGAGGGCCGCATCTACGACGCCCCGAAAGGGGGCAACCACATCGGCAACGCCAGCCCGGACAACGTCGTCCTGATGGTGCTGCGCTACGACCCTTCCGTGGAAGGCGTTGCCGCGGAAGACGGCTCGCATTGAGAGGTTGATGGATGACGCCCCCGCGCGAGGCACGAAATTTCTTTCTGGGATCTTCCCATCCTCTTCCTGACTTGGATTTGAATCCCGCGGTCGCCGCGCGCCTGCGGCTCGCCGCGGCGGCAGCGGGGGTCGAGGAGGATTCCCGTCACATCGAGCGGGAGGGCGCCGTCGACCGTTTTTCGTTGGAACCGGCGCTGCGCTATCGCCCCGACTTGGCGGAGAACTACCGGGAGATGAACGAGCGGCAGCTGGAGGTCTTCGTCCGCGATTCGCTGGCCGCGGGACGACGCGGGGAGCGCGTCCGGTATTACGATGCCTTGTCCGGGACTTTCGCCCTGCTGCAACGCGCGGCGACCGACCGGGTCCCGGCCTTGACGCGGCTCTTCGTCGCCACGCTGGAGGAATATTCCAACTTTCTCCAGTACGCGCCCGACTTGAGCACCGAGGAGCGCCTGCGCTTTCTGTTCGCCGCGGCGCGGATCGGACACACCTACTTAAGCCATTTCCAAAGACCTCCCGCCGGCGCCATTTTGCCGGAAAACGCGGAGGCGCTGAGGACGACGCTGACCTCCGCCCTGGACGAGGTCGACGCCCAGCTGCAGGGCTACCACGCCCGGCTGGCCGCGGAATCCTACCCGCTGCTCCCCCGCCTGCGCGGGGTGGCGGAGATCCTCGGCCTGCGCCGCGCCCTCTACCGCGGCGACGCGGTCGCGCAGCGCCGCCACGCCCTGGCCTTGGCCGAGCATTTAAGCGCCCATCCCCCGACCGAGCTCGACACCAGCTGGCACGCCCGGGCCGAGCGCGTCCTACTGGAAGATCGCGAGATCGTCGCGCAACTGAGGCATTTCGACGCGCCCTCGCTGCTGGAGGACCGCGCCCTCGCCCTCAACGCCCAGGCCCTCGAGTGGCTGGTCTTGGCCGCCGCCTCGCTGGACCGCGCCAATGAGGAATCGGAAGCAGCCCTGCGCGCGCGCTACCGCGGCTTCAGCGCGGTCCTCACCGCCCTCACCCTGCGGCACCCGGAGTGGAGCCTGGAAGAATCGCTGCGCCGCCTGCGTTCCGCCGACTCTCAGGCCGACCTGGTCGCCGAGCTGGAGCATGCCCAGTTGCGGAACGCCGAAGTGGCCCGCATGCTGACCGAGGCCCGCGGGTCTCGGAGCTTGGCCCAACTCACCGCCGCCGCGCGGGAGACCGCCCTGCACGTCGACCGCCTCGGCTACGGCATCGGCCGGGGTTTGCTTCCCGGCATCTTGGAGGCGAACCGCCGGCACCATCCGCTCTTGCGCGTCGAAACCGAAGTCCTGCACCTGCCCGATCTGAGCGCCGAATTGGGCTTGAACGGGCCGCAACCGGGGCGCGAGCTCCTGCGCCGCCGCGCCCAGGGCCTGGAACAACTGCGCGATTTCCAGAACCGGCATCCGGACCGTCCGGTCCAGGGACTGCTTAACCTCCTACAGAGCGACGGCGAGGCGCCCCACCCGGCCGCGGGTATGGCTGGCGAGCTGTTCGATGCCTGGCAAGGGCGCCTGGCCGGGGCCGCCGACCACGAGGCCTTCGCCCTTTACGCCTTGTTCGGCGCCCTCGAGGAAAGCCGCGAGGAAGGCGGCGTCCCCGCCGAACTGCGGGCCCGCGCCCGGGCCCTTCGCGAGCGCGTGGACGGAACGGAATTCCGGACCCGACGGATGTTCGGCCATCTCTTTTCCGCCTCCAACCTGGTCTCCTTGGGCGCGGGAATCCTCGCCGCGGAATTTCTCCCCAGCCTCCTGATCGCCCGGGCCGGGGCCGGCGGTTCCCTCGCGCTGCGCGGCCTCCCCTTGGTCGCCCGCGGCTCGCTGACCCCTTGGGGATCGGTGGCGACGGGGCTCGGCGTCGGCACGGCCTTGAGCGCCTTCGGAGCCGGGACCCACAACTTGGAGCGTAACGCCCAGGGCTTGAGCACGCACTTCTGGCGCGACTTCGGCGCGAGCGCGGGCATCAACCTCGTCACCTTCGGCCTCACCATTCCCTTTTCGCGGATTTTGCAGAACCGCCTGCTCGCCGGCGCGCGGGACCCCTTCCTGGTCGCCGACGGGTTGCGCTCGCGGGAACTGGCTGTCCACGCCGGCACCGTCGCCTTCGGCGGCGCGACCGCCCTGGGCCTGGGCTTCGTCGGGCGCGGCGTCTTCGGCGGCCAATGGTCGCTGTCGGGCGAAGAGGTCGCCGAGAACGTCCTTTCGATCGCGATGTGGGAGTTCGGCGCGGCGGGACTGCGGCAGCTGCGGGGCCGCGCCATGGGCTACGCCGGTCCACTGGGACCGCACCGCGCGGCGCGCCTAAACGAGCTCGTCCCCGCCCTGGTGGCTCGGGAGCCGGCGCTGGCGGGCCGCGAAGCGCTGATCTCGCGCCTGCTTGCCCGCGGCGAGGTCCGGCAACCGGGCACCCTCGAGCGTTATCACCGGGCCTTGGCGGAAGGAAGAATCCCGCAGCTTTTCGTCACGGGTCGCCGCGCCTTCCTGCGCCTGGCGGCGCCGGAGGAATTGCCCCCGCGACCGCCCGCCGCGGCGCCCGATCCGGCGCCACCGCCGCCGGAGCCCCCGCGACCGGTCGTCATCGTTTGGGAGCGCGAGCCGATGCTTCGCCTCCCCGCGACCACCGCCAGCGAGGCCCCGCTGACGCCCCCGACCCCGCGCTCGGAGCCGCCCGGGGCGCATCCGCCGCCGATTTCCCTCGAGGAATCCCCCTTCCGCTTGACGGTGACCACCGATCCCGCGAACGCGGAGCAAGGCGGGGCGATCGAATTCGGCGAATTGGCGGAAGGACCGGAGCCCGGCGGGCGCGTCCTCGGCCGCGCGGACTTTCGCTTCCTCTCCGAGGACCTGCGCCGCACCCTGAGCCGGGCCCACTTGGAGCTGCGCCTCGGCGAGGACGGTCAACTCTTGGCGCGCAACCTCAGCCGGACCCGCACGCTGAACCCGGAGACGCAGGACCTCCACGGCAGCTGGTATTACCGCGACGGCGAGTGGCACCCCATCCCCTCGGAGGGATCGACGCCTTTGCAGGCGGGAGACACCCTAGGAATCGGCAACCGGGTCGAACCCGTCCAACTTCAAATATTGCCCAACGCAAGGCCGCCCATCTCGCCGATCTCCCTCGCCCCGGGACGGCGCCTGGCGCTGGGACGTTTCCGGCTGATCCGCACGGGAGAGGAGTCCTTGTTTCGCCTGGCGGGCGCCGGCGAGACGCCGGTGGAGGTGATCCGCTCGCTCGGGGACGGCGCGGGAGAGCGTCGCTCCTACCGGGCCACGGACAACCCCGTCATCGGCGAGATCGGCGAGGAGGTCTTCGTAGCCGTCGGAGAGGGTCCGGAGCGCCGCAGCTACCGCCTCTATCTCGACAGCCCGGACCGGCCCGCGGCGACGCTGCCGGAGCTCAACCTGCATTACGACGGGGTGGATTGGCACGGCCGATTCCGCGCCTCCGAGGGATCCATCGATTTCGGGCGGATCCACCAGCCGCGGCTGTTCACGGCGCCCTTCATTTCGCGCAACCACTTCCGCATCTCCATCGGCTCGCATGAGGGGCATCCGCGCTACGTCCTGTTCGTCGAGGCCCCGCACGGCCTCGCCGTCGGGAATCGCCGCTTTGCCCACGGATCGCAGGTCCTTTTGATGTCGGGGGTTTACCAACTGAATTTTCCGATGGACAGCCACGGCCGAAGCTTCGCTCCGGGCCAGTTGCGGCTATCCCCGATCGAGGGAAGCTTCGCCGAATGGCGGACCGGTCCCTTGCTCCCCAATCACGATCGGGCGGTATCACCGCCTCCTCCGCCCCCACCTCCGCCTCCCCCGCTGCCGCCCCATCCGCAGCCGCAGGCCTCCGGCCCGCCACAGGCGCATCCGGCCTCGCCGGCGCGCCGGCCCGGTTGGCGTAATTTATGGGGCTGGTTGGAGGATTAAGCGCCCGTCTCGGGCAGCGGGTTGC
Organism: Deltaproteobacteria bacterium; assembly: GCA_020853015.1. Classification (GTDB taxonomy): domain Bacteria; phylum UBA10199; class UBA10199; order DSSB01; family DSSB01; genus DSSB01. Next base: position 3,123 of record JADYZQ010000208.1, on the reverse strand, counting down.
GCTTGGAGGTATACCAATCCAAGAGGATGGACTGGGAATCGACGAGGGGCGCCTGTTCGGACTCGCGCGCGACCTTATCGTAATGCCCGTCGTAGTGCAGGCGGCTGGCGCGGACGTTGTCCTGGAGCATGATCTCGAGGACGTTCACCTTGAGCTGATCGCGCAGCTCGGCGTTGAGGATGGGGCAGAGCGTCTCGACGCGGTGGTCGAGGTTTCGCTCCATCAGGTCGGCGCTGCCGAAGAAGATCTCCTCCTCGCCCCCGTTTTGGAAATAATAGATGCGATGGTGCTCGAGGAAACGCCCGACGATCGAAAGCACGCGGATGTTGTCGCTGATCCCCGGAAGACCCGGGCGCAGGCAGCAGACCCCGCGGACGATCATGTCGATCTTCACCCCCGCCTGCGAGGCGCGGTAGAGGCTTTGGATGATGCGCGAATCGGCGACGTGGTTGCACTTGAGGATGAGCCGCGCCGGGCGGCCCGCGCGGGCGTGCTCGGCCTCGCGCTCGATGAGGGCGACCAATCCCTGCCGCAGGTTGACGGGGGCTACCAGCAATTTTTTGAAATTCCGCTTGTTGGAATAGCCGGTCAGGTAGTTGAAGACCTCGGAGACGTCCTCGGCGATCTCGGGATCGGCGGTAAACAATCCGAGGTCGGTGTAGACCTGCGCGGTCATCCGGTTGTAGTTGCCGGTGCCGACGTGCAGGTAGCGCCGGATCCCGTCGCCCTCCTTGCGCACCACCATGCAAAGCTTGGCGTGGGTCTTGAGGTTGACCAGCCCGTAATTGACGTGGACGCCGACCTCGTCGAGGCGGTTGGCCCAGACGATGTTGTTGCGTTCGTCGAAGCGGGCCTTCAGCTCGACCACGGCGGCGACCTGCTTGCCTTCCTCCGACGCCTCGATCAACTGGTCGACGATCGGCGAGTTGGGACCGATGCGGTACAGGGTCATCTTGATTGCGATGACCTGGGGGTCGTCCACCGCGGCGCGCAGGAACGACTCGACGGAGGTGAAGGACTCGTAGGGGTGGTGCACCAAGTAGTCGCCGTAGCGGATCTGCTCGAAGAGCTTGTCTTTTTCCTCATAGGGAAAAAGCACGCGCGGCGAAAAGGGCGGAAACTTCAGCTGCGGCAGGTGCAGCTTGGCGAGGGCCCACCAGTCGCCGAAGAACATGCGCGTCTCCTTGCGCATCAGGACGTCCTCGCGGATCTGGAAGTTCTCGAGCAGGATGTCCAAAATGCGCTCCGGCATGGCCGCCTCGACCTTGAGCAGCGAGACCGCGCCGTAGCGGATTTGTTTCAGGCTCTTGTCGACGGACTCGAGTAGGTCGTCGGCCTCGTCTTCCTGGATCACCAGATCGGTGTCGCGGATGACGCGGAACAGGTAGACCTCCTCCACCGGAATGCCCGGGAAGAGCTCGCCGATGTTGCTGCGAATGACGTCCTCGAGGAAAACGAAGCTCTGCCCCGGCTGGGTGCCGATGGACTCGGGGATGGGGATGAAGCGCGGCAACATGCTGGGGATCTTGACCCGCGCGAACTTGCGCTCCCCCTCGTGCTGCAGGCCCACCGCGAAATTCATGCTGAGGTTGGAGATATGCGGGAAGGGATGCGCCGGGTCGAAGGCCAGCGGCGTCAGGACCGGGAAGATCTGCTTTTTGAAATAATCTTTTAGATACTCCTGCACCGCCGGCGTGTATTGGGGAATCTCGAGGAAATGCACCCAACTCTTCTCGAGCGCGGGCCGCAGCAGCTTTTCCCAGGCCTCGCTCTGGTCCTTCATCATCTTGAAGGCGCGCTCGCGGACGGCGCGGATCTGCTGGCGGGCGCTCATGCCGTCGAGGCTGACGTCCTCGATCCCGGCGCGGATCTTCTTGAGCAAGGTCGCCATGCGGATCATGAAAAATTCGTCGAGGTTGGTGCCTACGATGGCCAGAAACTTGACCCGCTCGAGCAGCGGAAGCGATTCGTCATAGACCTGATCGAGGACGCGCTGGTTGAACTCGAGCCAGCTGAGCTCGCGGTTGATGAAGAGGGCGGGGTTGGAGAGGTTCTGCGGGTCGAGCTTGGTCCAATCCACCGGCGGCGTCGGAGGGGCGCTGTCGGCGGAACTACTGGATAACACTCGCCATTTTTTCTTGCCGGGTTTCATAAATCGCCGCGAAAGATTGTAATACAATCAGCCCCAACAGGACCATCTAACAATTTCTAACAATTTCTAACAATTCCTCACCATACCTCTTCCCGACCAAGACTATAATAAACCGGCCTCTCGCTTCCCCGGGGAATATACCCCTGAGCGGGTTTCGAGAGGTCGAACGCCCTAAAGCCTATATCATTTCGACCTCTCGACCTTTCCCCGGGACGGCTTGAGTCCCGGGGAAAAAAGCTCAGGGGTATATTCCCCGGGGAAGCGAGAGGCCGCACCGAACTACTGAATCCAACGCCCAAACCGATCCCAACGAAATCCCGCGATCCCCTCCTCCGGCCGGTCGTTGTGGTAGCGCAGAGAGAGCCAGATGAACATCGCCCGCCCCTTGACGTTGGCGATGGGCACGAAGCCCCAGAAGCGCGAGTCCTGCGAGTTGTCGCGGTTATCCCCCATCACGAAGAGGTGGTCGGCCGGGACGACGTATTCTTTCCGTTCCTCGTAATGCTCCGGGGCCTCCTGCTTCAAGTGGACGCGCTCGCCGAGCTTTTCGAGGTAGACGCGAAAATACTCCCAATTCTCGAAGGCCGGAATGGTCTTGAACTTGGAAGGGGCGCCGAAGGCCTCGACGGGCTCGAGATCGAGCAACCGCGGGTTTTTGGCGCTCTTGCCCAGCACGGGCACCTGGACGGCCGGGAGCTTCTCGCCGTTGACGTAGACGTCGTCGCCGTCGACCAGGACGCGGTCGCCGGGCAGGCCCACCACGCGCTTGATGTAATCGAGGCCGGGTTCCTTCGGGTAAATGAAGACGATGGGCTCGCCGCGCTGCGGGTCCTTGTACTTCCACAGCCAGCGGCTGGTGAAGGGGACGCGGATCCCGTAGATGAACTTGTTGACGAAGATGTGGTCGCCCACCATCAGGGTGGGGATCATCGAGCCGCTGGGGATCTTGAAGGCCTCGACCACGAAGGAGC
>JADYZQ010000207.1 GCA_020853015.1 Deltaproteobacteria bacterium | reverse complement strand
GACTATGCCCGGCGCGACGGTATTTCCGTCACCGAGGTCCGTCCCATCGCGTTGCGCTCCACCCCCGTCGAGGAGGCCTTGATCGGAAGAAATCCGCGGATCAATCCGGCCATCCTGAAGGTCTACCTCATGCTTTCCGGGGAGAGGGGCGAGGCCTTGATCCGGGCCAGCGACGCGCTCTACGAGCTGCCGCCCGAGGAGGCGGGGAGGCGCTTCGCCGCGCTTGCGGAGCCCGCCCTCCGGGAGTTCTTTCCCGAGGACGCCCCGGCCCTGCATGGCAACCCCCTCTATCAACTCTACGAGAAGTTCGGCTTCCAGCCCGGGGTCGGCCCCCTGCGGTCGCGGCCGGAATAATCCCCACAACCCTTGTTAAAAATCGCCGATTTATTGAAGAGTTAGCCGAAATTTTTCGGAACGGGTCACGGTGAGGGTTGCCGAATATTTTTCATGATTTTCATGGGCTTATGTCGGTAATAATAAACCAGGGCATGAGATGACGAATCTCCCACGCAGCTTGTTGGATCGGGACTTACCCGCTTTTGGGTCGGGGTGGGGGCTTGCCCGCGGGTCCGCAGCCCGGTCCCACCCTGCCGCCGGCGCCGCGACCCTGGCCTATCTCCTCGATCAGCTCGTTTTTCCCTCGGACACGGCCGGGCCCTTGCGGGAGGCCTTGCGGACCGGGGAGGCCGGCGACCTCGCCTCCGCCGTGGGGCGTCTGGGCGCCGCGCAACGCGCCCGCCTCCGCTCCCAGCTTCCCGGCTTCTCCCTCGAGGAGTTGATCGCGATCTCCCGGGAAACCGACGGCCAACTCTTCGCCGAGGCTCTCTTGCAGTGGGCCCAACGGGAAGAGGGCGCGAACCGAATTCCGGCGGCCGGTCTGGTCTACCAATTTTTATCGCAGCGCGACGCGGGGGGGGAATTCCTGCTCCCCGGCGCGTCCGAAGGGCTGCGCAGCCGCGCCACGGAGCGGCTGGACGCGATCCAGGGTCGCGGGGCCATCGGCAACCGCGTCGAGTTCCTCGGCCGCCGTCTGGCTCAGGAGGCCTCCGACCCGGTGATGATCGCGGGTATGGCCACGGGCAGTCTCGTCTTTTCGACCGCGCGCACCGCCTTTTTGTCGCGCCTGCTGGCGACGCCGGGGCGCTCGGCGGTGGCGGCGCGCGCGCTGGCCTCCACCGGGGCCTTCGCCCTCGAGGTGCCCGCCTTCTGGGCGACGACGAAGGGCCTGCACGAGGCGATCGCGCCCGGCAGCCAGGCCTGGGACCTGCGCAGCAATATCCGGGAAATCTCCGGCCTCGCCCTGACCTTGGGCGCCCTCAAGCTGAGCGGCGCCTTGGCCTCCGGTCTGTCGCGGCGCCTGGCCTCCACGCCCCATCCGGCCCTGATGGGGTCGGGCGAGCGCTTGGCCCACGGCGTCCTGCACCAAGGCGGGATGTTGGGCGGGATCCTGCTCGGCCACCGCCTCGAGGAGGCCGCGGGCCTGCGCCCGCACGTGGACGGCGCGACGACGATGGTCGATTCGCTGGCGATGCTGCTGCAGTTTCACGTCGGCGGCCGGCTCTCGCACCATGCCCTCGGGCCGCGTTTCCAGGCCTACACCCAAGACCTCGAGATGCGCGGGCGCCTGCTCGAGCAGCAGGCCTTGGCGGACGGCCGGGCCCGGTTGGGCGCCGGGCTGAGAGACTTTTTCGACGGCGGCGCGGCGGGCGGCCTGATTCCGGCCGAGGCGACCGCGGGGGCGGGGCGCGGCCGGCGCGGCGCCGACGGGATGGCCGAGGCGCGCAGTCACATCGCCATGATGTCGATGGATCCGGAGGGCCCGAAGGGCGGCACCAGTTTCAGTATGGAGCTTCCGGCCCCCGCGGTGGCGGCGCGGCGCGCGGCGCAGGAGCCCAAGGCGACTTTGCCCGAGCGCAGGGGCAACACGGTCGACAGCCTGAGCAACTTGGTGGACCGCTTCGAGCCCGAGATCGCCCCGCCGAAGCTGATCCGGCTCTTGCCGGAGCCGGTGCAGGCCGAGATCCTTCAGCAGATACGCTTCAGCCGGGAGAATATCGGGCAGATCAACGAGCAGCATTTCGGGCGCGGCTTGGGTCTGGCCCTCCAGGCCCGCATGCGGGAGATCCACGAGGGGCTCTCCAGGCTGTCCTTAAGCGAACCGATGGAATTGTTGCCGGAGAATTTGCAAGGGGCTATCCGCGCGGCGGACGAAATGGTCAACGTCGTCGAGTACCTGCCTCGCTCCAACCAGCGCCGCATCCTGAACACCCTGTGGGAATCCGTGGATCCCGATATTTACGTCTCTTATCCCGAATTCAAGCGGGTCTTGGTCGACCTCTTGGGCCCGCATTTCGCCCCGCCTTCGGGCGAGATCGCGCGGGGTTCCGAGGTGCTGCAGCCGCACGAGGCCGTCCTCTCGATCGGTTCGGGCGACATGATGGGCCTTTTGGCGCTCTACCGCCACCAGATCCGCCCGGGGGGCCATTCCTGGCGGACGCGGCTCTTCGTCAGCGCGCGCCAACCCCAGGTCGCGAACGAGATCAACGAGCGGGGCACCTACGAGGCCAACACCAACCTGCGCGGCATGCAGATCAACTACGCGCAGGACCCGAAGATCGTCGCCGTCGGGCCCCAAGGCTACGAGGGCATCACGCGGGAAATGCTTCAGCGGACCGTGCGCCTGCAATTCCTCAACGTCCCCAGCGACAAGCTCCACGAGGTGCTCACGCCCGAGTACATCCGGGGCCTCCCCGAAAACGCCGTCCTTCTCGAGGTGATCGGCGGCTTCATCGGGCCGGAGAAACGCGGTCCTTACCAGGCGGCGCCCGGGGACCGGCGGACGATCCTTCCCTATCAATTCATCAACCAGGCGCTGCGCGCGAACGGCCGCGAGGACGTGCGCGTGGTGAGCGGCGGCGGCT
>JADYZQ010000206.1 GCA_020853015.1 Deltaproteobacteria bacterium | reverse complement strand
CCTTCGTCATGCTCTCGGCCATGCTGGTCTGCGCCCTCTTGGGCGCCCTGATCGAGCGCCTCGCCTACCGTCCGCTGCGCAAGGCCCCGCGCATCAACGCCCTGATCACCGCGATCGGCGTCTCGCTCTTTCTGGAGTACTTCGGCCAGTGGCTGTTCGGCGCCGACCCCAAGTTCTTTCCCACCCTGATCGAGACCCGCGAGGTCGTCAACTTCCACGGCGTCGTCGTCAACAACATCCAGTTCGCCATCTTCATCGTCAGCTTCGTCCTGATGTTCGGGCTGCGCTTCGTCGTGCAGAAGACCAAGACCGGCAAGGCGATGCGCGCGGTCTCTTTCAGCCATACGGCGAGTCACCTGGTGGGCATCAACGTGAACCGCATCATCAGTCTCACCTTCGTCCTGGGCTCGGTGCTGGCCGCGGCGGCGGGCATCCTGGTGGGGCTCTCCAACCCGAAGATCGATCCCTTGATGGGCCTGATGCCGGGGCTGAAGGCCTTCGTCGCGGCGGTCCTGGGCGGGATCGGCAACATCCCGGGGGCCCTGATCGGCGGCCTGATCATGGGCGTCGCCGAGACGCTGGTCGCGGGCTACATCTCCAGCACCTACCGCAACGCGCTGGCTTTCATCATTTTAATCCTCATCCTCCTGTTCCGTCCGGAAGGAATTTTGGGGAAGAGCACGCGGGAGAAGGTCTGATGAAGCGACTGCTCGCCGTCCTGCTCTGCGTCGCCGTCCTGTTGGGGTTCCACCGCGTCTTTAACGCCTACCTCAACCCCTACTATCTGCAGATCCTGGTCTACATCGGGATCAATATCGTGATGGCGACCTCGCTCAACCTAATCAACGGCTACACGGGGCAGTTCAACCTGGGGCACGCGGGCTTCATGGCGGTCGGCGCCTACGCCTCGGCGGCCTGCAGCGTCTACGCGCACCCGGCGCTGCGGGGGCTGCTGGGCTTCCTGCCGGCTACGGCGCTGGACCCGCTGCTCTTCCTCGTTTCCCTCTTAGTCGGGGTCTGCGCCGCCATCCTCTCCGGCCTGGCGATCGGGCTCCCGACCTTAAGGCTGCGCGGCGACTACCTGGCGATCGCGACCCTGGGCTTCGGCGAGATCGTTTTGGTCGTCATCAACAACATGGACGTGGTCGGCGGGGCGCGGGGCTTCTCCGACATCCCCGGTTACGCGAACTTCTTCTGGGTCTTCCTCTTCGCCGCGCTCACCGTCTACGTGATCGGACGGATCACCCGGACGGCGAAGGGCCTGAGCTTCGCGGCGATCCGCGAGGACGAGATCGCGGCCCTCTCGCTGGGCATCTCCAACACCCGCGTCAAGGTGACGGCCTTCGTGGTCGGCGCGGGCTTCGCGGGTTTGGGCGGCGGGCTCTACGCCCACTACTTGAACTATCTGCACGTCAACAGCTTCGGCTTTTTGAAATCCGTCGACTTCGTGGTCATGGTCGTCCTGGGCGGCATGGGGAACCTCTGGGGGGTGGTGATCGCCGCCGCGCTGCTGACCATGCTGCCCGAGCTGCTGCGCGGCTTTGCCGAGTGGCGGATGATCCTCTACAGCCTGCTCATCATCGTGACGATGCTGCTGCGCTCGAAGGGGGTATCGATCAAACAATGGGTCAGGTCGTCATGACGCTTTTGGAAGTCCAAGACTGCGGCATCTCCTTCGGCGGGCTCAAGGCCCTCTCGGGCCTAAGCTTCTCGCTCAAGGCCCAGGAGCTGATGGCCATCATCGGCCCCAACGGCGCCGGCAAGACCACCTTCTTCAACCTGCTGACCGGCGTCTACGTCCCCACCTCCGGGGAGCTGCGCTTCCAAGGCACCCTGCTCAACCCGCTCAAGCCCCAGGAGATCAACCGCCTGGGCATCGCCCGCACCTTCCAGAACATCCGCCTCTTCCCGGACTTGAGCGTCTTGGACAACGTCCGCGCGGCCTGCTACCAGCGCGTCGGCTACTCGCTGTGGGACGCGGTCCTGGCGGGAAGGAAATTCCACGCGGAAGAGGCCACCCTAGCCGCCGAGGCTGAGGCCCTGCTCGAGCGCTTTCACCTGGCCGCGCACCGCGACGAGCGCGCCAAAAACCTCGCCTACGGCGACCAGCGCCGACTCGAGATGGTCCGCGCCCTGGCGACTCGGCCCAAGCTGCTGCTGCTCGACGAGCCGGCCGCCGGCATGAACGCCTCGGAGAAGCGCGAGCTCATCGACTTGATCCGGCGGCTTCACGAGGAGCTGAAACTCTCGATCCTGCTGATCGAGCATGACATGGCGGTGGTGATGAACCTCTGCCCGCGCATCCTGGTGCTGGACTACGGCGTCCCCATCGCCGAGGGCACGCCCGAGCAGATCCGCAGCGACCCCAAGGTCATCGAGGCCTACCTGGGAGAAAGGGCGCCGAAGCTTTAGCCATGCTGACCATCCAAGACCTCCACGTCCACTACGGCGCCATCCACGCCTTGAAAGGCGTGAGCCTCCACGTCAAGGCGGGCGAGATCGTCACGCTGATCGGCAGCAACGGCGCCGGCAAGACGACGCTGGTGCGAAGCATCTCCGGCCTGATCCGCCCGAGCCGCGGCAGCCTGCGCTACGAGACCCCCGGCCACCAGGTCGACCTGGGCCGCGAGCCCAGCCACCGCATCGTCGCGCACGGCGTTGCCCAGGTCCCGGAGGGTCGGATGATCTTCGCCAACTTGAGCGTGAAGGAAAACCTCGAGCTTGGGGCCTACGGAAGAAACGACCGTAAGAATTTCGCCGGCGACATGGAACGCATCTTCGGCCTCTTCCCGCGCCTGCGCGAGCGCATCACCCAGAGCGCCGGCACCTTGAGCGGCGGCGAGCAGCAGATGCTCGCCATCGGCCGCGCCCTGATGAGCCGGCCCAACCTCTTGCTGCTCGACGAACCCTCGCTGGGCATCGCGCCGGCCCTGGTGCAGCAGATCTTCAAAACCCTGAAGGAGATCAACCGGGAGGGGACCACGCTGTTGCTGATCGAGCAGGACGCCTACCTGGCCCTCGAGACCGCCGACCGCGCCTACGTGTTGGAGACCGGCTTGATCACGATGGAGGGCAAGGCCTCGGAGTTGCTCAAGGACCCGGCTATCCGCAAGGCCTATCTTGGCGAGATATGAGATCCTGGGAGCGGAGCTATCGCGAACGGCGCACGAACGCCGCTACTTGACCTGGAAGCCCTGGAGCTGATTTTTCGAGACCGTCCCGCGCAGACCCCGGAAGTAGACCTCGTAGACGCCCCGGTCCTTGCAGGCATCCAGGATGACGACCGGGGAGCCCCGCCGCGGGATTTTTTCGGTGCGGGCCGTCGGCTCCAGGCCGCAGGGCAAGGAACCTTCGGGGATGCGCAGGGGGATCTCGTCTTGGGCGGTGCGCGCGGCGAGCGGAAAACGCGGCAGGAGGCGCAGCGGGGCCTTGCGCTGCAAGAGGGTCTCCATCGAGACGTCGGCGCAGGCGCCCTTCTCGTCCTCGTTGCCCGCGCAATAGCGGAACTTCCCGGGCTGCGTCGCCTTTTCCAAAACGCCGCCCGCGTGGACCAGGGGCTGGTTCGAATCCAGGGAAAAGATCCAAAAGCCCGTGTTGCCGATCCCGGAATTCGATTCCCGGATCAAGAGGTAGGACTTCCCGCCCTCCGCCAGCGCCTCCATCGCGAGGTTGTCGCAGCTCCCGACCACGGGCTCGATCCGCGTCCCGCGAAGGTCCGAGCGGAAGATCGCCATGCCGTCGTTCTCGAAACCGCAGCCGGTCAAGACCGTGTAATAGAGGTATCTACCCTCCGGATCCAGGTACCAGGCCGGATGCCCCGCTTGATCGCCGTAGCCTTCGAGAACGGCGATGCCCCAGCGCAGGGAGAAACGGTCGATGGGGAATTCCTTGCCCTCCACCACGGTGAATAAACGACGAAAACTTTCCCCGGACTCCGGGGCGGCCTTCAAGCGAAGCGCGACTCCTTTTTTGTGGGTGGCGATATCCTGGGATTGGGCCGCGGCGGACCCGAGCGCCGCGAGAAAGGCGGCGCCTAAAAAGAGTAGTTTCCGAAAAGGTTTCATGGCGGGGGCCTCAAGGCTAGGCGCTCTCCGCGTAGTCGCGGATCACGTCCTTCGCGATGCGGCTGAAGGCCTCGAAGACGCCCTCGCCCTGTTTCGCCACCGTTTCGAAGTCGGGCTTTTTGAAGGGGTTGAGCAGCTTACGCATTGCCTCGAGGTTGGCGGCGTTGGGGAGGTCGCGCTTGTTGTACTGCACCAGGAGCGGGACCTTCTCGAGGCTTAAGGCCTGCTCGGTCAAGTTGGTCTGGAGGCTCTCCATCGAGCGCAGGTTGGCCTCCATCTGGTCGACCGAGCTATCCGCGACGAAGACGATGCCGTCGACGCCCTTCAGGATCAGCTTGCGGCTGTCTTCGTACAGAACTTGGCCCGGCACCGTGTAGAGGTGGAAGCGGGTCTTGAAGCCGTCCACCTCGCTTAGGAATAAGGGCATGAAATCGAAGAACAAAGTACGCTCGTTCGACTCCTGCTGGATCAGCTTGGATTTGGAGTTCCCCTTGGTCTTCTCGAAGAGGTACTCGAGGCAGGTGGTCTTTCCGGACTGGGCGGGGCCGTAATAGACGATTTTGAAGTTAATCTCTTTTTGCTGGTAATTGATGAAGGACATATTTG
>JADYZQ010000205.1 GCA_020853015.1 Deltaproteobacteria bacterium | reverse complement strand
GGATGAGGTCTAAGGCCGCCTCGCTCTTGCCGATCCCGCTCTTGCCGATGATCATGATGCCGACGCCGAAGACGTCCATCAGGACGCCGTGGACGTTGGTCGAGGCGGTGAGCTTGTCCTCGAGGAATTTCGTGATCCGGTTGATGAAGGTGCTGGTGAGCAGGTTGGTGGAAAAGAGCGGGATGGAATTCTTCTCGGCCTCCTCGACCAGGATGTCCGGCACCGGGTTGCCGCGGGTGATGACCATGGCGGAGAGGTCGATTTTGCAGATCTTCTCGACCACCGAGCGGAGCTTCTTTTCGGGGAGTCCGTTCAGGTAGCTGATCTCGGACTTGCCCAGGACTTGCAGCCGTCCCGAGTGGAGATTGGAGGTGTCCCCGGTGAGGGCCAGGCCCGGTTTTTGGATGCGGGGGATGGTGATCTTCTTGAGCAAGCCCTGCTTGCCCGCGACCAGTTCGAGGTTGAGATGGTATTCGCTGTCCTTGATCAGTTCCGCGACCTGGATCGAGATCATGAAGGAAAAATAACAGGATTTTCGGGATTCTCCAAGCCTTTGCTGAAAGGGGGCTTAAGCCTTGTCGTCCTCGATCTCGATGGCCTGGAAGATGGACGCGGCGTCGGGGACCTCCATGAGCTTGTGCCGGAATTGGGCGTCTTTCAGGAGGCGGGAGAGCTTGGCCAGGGCCTTGAGGTGCAGGCCGGCGGTGTTTTCGGGGGCGACCAGGACGAAGAAGAGGTGGGCGGGCTCGCCGTCCTGGGAGTCGAAATCGATCCCCGGGCGGGAGCGCCCGAAGGCGGCCACGATGCGCTCGAGGTTGGGCAGCTTGCCGTGCGGGATGGCGACTCCGCTGCCGATCCCGGTGGAGCCCAGCTTTTCCCGCTCGAGCAGGACCTCGTAGAGGCGGTCGGAGGAGAGGGAGGGCTCGGAGCGGACGACCGCCTCGGCCAATTCTTTGATAACCCCGTTTTTATCCTGGGATTTCAACTCGGGGATGATCGATTCGACGCGCAGGATGTTGGTAATTTTCATAGCAAATACCTGAACCGATGGATTTACCAACGAGGCGGATGCCGCCGGCTCACGAAGGCCAAGCCCCCCTCGGCATGCGCCTTTAAGATAGACACCCTTAAATTACAATGAAATTTTGCAGGCTTGAAGCGAAATCGTGGCAAAATTTAAGGCAATAAAAAGCCCCGAAACGGGATGGCTTGAGGTCTTTGGGACCGAAAACCGGCACGCTCCGGGGCTTTGAATAAAATTCGCTAACCGTTCATTCCAGGGGGAGCGTCGCCTCGAGGGCCTGGTAGGCCTTGGTCTCGCTCTTGTGAGCCTTCACCTTCTCCTTGTGTTTGCGCAGCTGGGCCTCGACCTTGGAGGTGACCTTGTCGATCGAGGTATACATGTCCTGAGATTCTTCCACGCCGTGCGCGGTGAAATTTTTGGATTGGACGTTGATTTCGGCGATCTGCCGGATCTTTTCGACCATCAGGATGACGTGGATGTCGACGGGTTCGTGGAGGTATTTTAGAAACTTTTGAACCTTTTCCTCGGCGTGGGTTCTTAGGGCGTTGGAGGCGGGCATGTGACGAAAGGTCACCGTTGTTTTCATGCGGAGGCTCCTTTCAAGGTTTGAGGATGAAATAAATTTAGGACTTTGGTCATGAGGTCCACCCTAAAACACGACCGAAGGGGACGGACGGTTTTATCAGGCTGTTGAAAAACCACCGGTTGTTGGGCCAAGCCGCCGCAGGCGGATTGGCGGGCCCCGAAAATCCGAAGGATTTTTGGGCGGTATATGGAGCCGGATTTATTCCGGCGTGAATGAAAATAGTTTTTCAACAGCCTCTTAGTAAAGTTGCCGGCGCTTCGACGAGGGCTGGATGCCCATCATCTCGCGGTATTTCGCCACCGTACGGCGGGCGATGTCGATGTTTCCGTCCTTCAACAGCTTGACGATCTCTTGGTCGGAGAGGGGTTTTTTGGGATTTTCTTGGGCGATGAGGCCCTTGATCTTGGTCTTGATCGTCTCGCTGGCCACCGAATCGCCGTCGGAGGTCGCGATCCCGCTGTTGAAGAAGTATTTCAGCTCGAAGATCCCGTGGGGCGTGTGCATGTACTTGTTGGTCGTGACGCGCGAGACCGTGGACTCGTGCATCTCGATCTCGTTGGCGACGTCTCGCAGGATCATCGGCCTGAGGAAGTTGATGCCCTTCTCGAAGAACTCTTGCTGGAACTTCACGATGGTCTTGGCGGTGCGGTAGAGGGTGCGCTGGCGCTGGTGGATGCTGCGGATCAGCCAAATTGCGGAACGCAGCTTGTTTTGGACATATTCTTTGGTGGCCGCCGCGGCGCCGTTGCCCTCCATGGCGTTTTTATAGAGGTGGCTGACCTTGAGCTTGGGCAGGCCGTCCTCGTTGAGCACCACGACCCACTCGTTGCCGATCTTGTTCACGTAGACGTCGGGGGTGATGTACTGGGGCTCGCTGCTGCTGTACTCGCGGCCGGGCTTGGGCTCGAGCTCGTGGATCATCTTGGCGAGCTCTTGGACCCGCTCCAGCGATATTTTGAGGTCTTTCGCGATTCGCAGGTAATCTTTGCGCTCGAGCTGGGGCAGGTGGTTGTCGATCATCTTGGCCAGGATCTCGCGCTCGGGGCCCAGGTGCTTGAGCTGGATCATCAGGCATTCTTTGAGATCGCGGGCGCCGACGCCCGGCGGGTCGAACTCTTGGATCTTTTTCAGCACCCCCTCGATCTCTTCGACGCTCGCCTCGCACTTGGCGGCGACGTCCTCGAGAGGGTCCTGCAGGTAGCCGTCGTCGTTGATGCAGCCTAAGATGAAGGTGCCGATCCTGTTTTCGCGCTCGCCGAAGTTGGAGAGCTGCAGCTGCCACATTAGGTGGTCGAACAGGCTGGTCTTGCTGGCCAGGGTATTTTCGTAGGAGGGCAGCTCTTCGATGTGGCTTTGGACGTTCTCGGGGGCGTTGTAGGTGTTGAGGTAGTTGTCCCAGTCGAAGTCGGGGGCCTCTTCCTTGAAATCGCCCTCCTTGCCGCCGACCTCCTGGCTTTCCATCGGCTTGTCCTCGGCCTGTCCCTCCAGTCCCTCGCGCTCGGCCACGATCTCGGGCGGGTCTTGGTGGGAGGCCTCTTCCATGTCCTGGCCTTCCTCCAAGAGGGGGTTTTCGAGCATCTCGTTTTGCACCATCTCAACCAGCTCCATCTGCGAGAGCTGGAGCAGCTTGATGGCCTGCTGGAGTTGCGGAGTGATGACGAGGGATTGCGTCAGCTTGAGGTTCTGTCGGATTTCCAAAGCCATGAATCGAGTCGCTCCCTGAACCAATCTCGGGCCTGATCGGAGGCCCTCATCTCAGAGAAAATCATAGAAGGCGGAGGAAAGGATTGTCAAGGCGATGCAAGCTTTGGGCCGTTTTTTAAGAAGAAGATTTTGCCTCGCCGGCGGCGAGAATTTGGTTGCTTTTTTCGGAAGAGGGATTCTCGTCGGCCTTACGGGAGTTCCATTGCTGTCGCTGCGCGTTGCGCAGGCTGGCCTTGATGAAATGGCTGAACAGCGGATGGGGGTGCATGGGCCGGGACTTGAATTCGGGGTGGAACTGGCAGGCGATGAAATAAGGGTGGCTGGGCAGCTCGACGATCTCGACTAACACGCCGTCGGGGGATAGCCCCGAGAAGACCATGCCGCGGTCCTGGAGCCGGTCGCGGTAAATATTGTTGAATTCGTAGCGGTGCCGGTGGCGCTCGGAGATATGGCGGTCCTGATAGATGCGCTGCGCCAAGGTGTCTTTTTCGATGGAACAGGCGTAGGCACCCAGGCGCATCGTCGCCCCCTTGTTGATGAGCTTTTTTTGCTCTTCCATCAGGTCGATGACAGGCTCGGGGCCCTTTTCGTCGAATTCGCGGCTGTTGGCGTTGGCGATGCCGCAGACGTTGCGGGCGAATTCGATGCAGGCCAGCTGCATCCCCAGGCAGATGCCGAAGAAGGGGATCTGCTTCTCGCGGGCGTATTGGATGGCCTTGATCTTCCCTTCGACCCCGCGGTCGCCGAAGCCCCCCGGGACGAGGATGCCGTCGATGCCCTCGAACTCTTTGGCGAGATCTTTCTGCGCCAGATCCTCGCTGTCGAAGAATTTAAGGTTTACTTTAGTTCCGTTGGCGAAACCGCCGTGTTTCAGGGCCTCGTTGAGGCTTTTATAGCTGTCGGTCAGGTTGACATACTTGCCGACCACCGCGATGGTGACCTCGTGCTGGGGGTGGTGGATCTTTTCGACCAATTCTTTCCACTCGAGCAAGTCGGGGGTGCGGGTCCAGATGTTGAGCAGTTCGACGATTTTCTCGTCGACGCCCTCTTCGTGGAAGAGCAGGGGGACCTCGTAGATCGAGCTCACGTCCTTGGCGGTGAAGACGCAGTCGGGCGCCAGGTTGCAGAACATGGCGATCTTCGACTTGATGTCCTTGCTCAAGTCTTGCTCGGTGCGGCACAGCAGTATGTCGGGCTGGATGCCGATCTCGCGGAGCTTTTGCACGCTGTGTTGCGAGGGCTTGGTTTTCAGCTCGCCCGCGGCCGCGATGTACGGAACTAAAGTCAGGTGG
The DNA here is from genome assembly GCA_020853015.1 of Deltaproteobacteria bacterium. Taxonomy (GTDB): domain Bacteria; phylum UBA10199; class UBA10199; order DSSB01; family DSSB01; genus DSSB01. The sequence continues at coordinate 5,470 of JADYZQ010000205.1, read as the reverse complement.
ATGTACAGGGTATTCTCTTTGCCGACGTCGTAACGAAACTGGCGGATGGCCTCGAGGAAGGGGAGGCTTTCGATGTCGCCGACCGTGCCGCCGATCTCGACCATGACCAGGTCGACGCCCTCGGCGACGCGCAGGATGGCGGCCTTGATCTCGTCGGTAATGTGAGGAATGACTTGGACGGTCTTGCCTAGGTACTCGCCCTTCCGCTCTTTTTGGATGACGGAATAGTAGATCTTGCCGGTAGTGACGTTGTTGAGCTTGCTCAGCTTGGCATGGGTGTAACGCTCGTAGTGCCCCAAGTCGAGGTCGGTCTCGGCGCCGTCGTCGGTGACGTAGACCTCGCCGTGCTGGAAGGGGTTCATGGTGCCGGGATCGACGTTGATGTAGGGATCGAGCTTGAGGACGGTGATCTTGAGGCCGCGATTTTCGAGCAGCGCCCCGATACTGGCGGTGGCGAGACCCTTGCCCAGGGAGCTGACAACGCCGCCGGTCGTGAAGATAAACTTGGTTTTCATCAAGGGCCTCCGGGCAAGGGGTTTATTTCCTATAACAAAAGCGCTTCGAGCCCGTCAAAAGCAAAACCGCCGCTGGGACAAAAAACTTGTGGATAAATCAGGGGTAAGGGCATGGGGCAGGCAACTATTGTCCTAATTCACCGATAGGTTACGGAATCCACTTTCTTCCGGGGGCACATGCAAAGGATTTGCATGACGCCCCCTGGTTCCCGCAGAAATTTCTTCACAGGCGGTGGCGGAAGCCCCTTCGATTTTTCCGAGGTCCCGCGCGCCTTGGCGCGCCTGCGCCCCGGCCTCGAGCTCCCCGCCGCTTCGCGCAACTCCGGCTTGTTCCGCCAGGACGAGGCCCTGCGCCGCCTGCTCACCTTGGGTTATCCGCGCCTGGGTCCGACGGCGGAGGGGCCGACGACGCCCGCCGAAATGGAGGCCGCCGTCCGCGCCCTCTGGGACTCCGGACGGCAGGGCAACCGCCTCGGCTACCTCGACGCGATGCGCGGTTGCTACGTCTTGCTGCACCGGCAGATGGGCGACGCCGGGGCGCGCGCCGAGATCCCGCGCCTCGCGCGCCTCTTCTCCGACATCGCCGAAGAGTACGCCCGCCACATCGCGGAGCGTCCCGAATACTCGCCGCTGCAACGCCTTACCTATTTGTTCGCCGCCGCCCGCGTGGCGCGCCTCTTCCTGGGGCGGCTGGGCGACGCCGAGGCGGGATCGGTTCCGGAGTTTGCGGGCGAGACCGCCGCTTTGCGGGGGCTCTTGCAGCGCGTCCACGCCGTCTTGGGGCGTTACGCAGGCGAGGCCCAGCGCGCCGAGCCGCGGACCGTCGCGCTGCAAGGGATCCGCCTGCAGATCGAGATGCGCCAATTTATCCTGCAGGGCGAAAGCGACCGGGCGCGGGCGCGCGCCCGCGAGCTGGTCGCCTTCTACCGCGAGCATCCCCCGCTCGAGGAGAACGAGGCCGATCCCGAAAGCCTGCGCTTCTACCACGCGGCCGGCCGCGAGCTGGGTGCCGACCCGGATTTCCTCAACCTGATCGGTCAGCTCGACGGTCCCGCGCAGGCCGAGCAGGAGGGCGGCATCCTTAACGGCGTCGCCTTGCAATGGCTGGCGACCGCGGCGGGGACGCTCGACCAGGTCAACGAGGATTCCGAGGCGACGATCCGCTCGCGCTATCAGGCGCTCTCGGCGGTGACGACGGTGCTGGCCCTCGCTTATCCGGCGGCGACCTTGCGCTCGCTCCTGGCGATGCTGCGGGACGTTTCCTCCGCCGAGGGCCATCGGGCCGCGCTGCGCCGCATTTCCGCGGCCTCCCCGGAGATCGCGGCCTACCTGCGCGAGGTGGCGGGCGAGGCGTCGCTGGAGGACTTGTGGCGGCGCGCCGTCGATGCAGGCGCCCACGTGGAATCGCTGCGTGCGGGGCCGGGGCGGAGGGCCTTGGAGGCCGTCCTGTCCGGCAACGAGGCGCAGCACCCGGTGGCTCGTTTGGCCGGGGAGCTGACGCGACATCCGGGGCTCTTGGTCGCCTTGGGCCTGGAGTCCGACGGCGGCACCGGGCCTTCCCGCATGAACAACGCGCTGGATCTCTTGCGTCGCGGCGAGGAAGGCTTGCGCCAGGTGCGCGCCTTCGCCGAGGCCCATCCCGACGTGTCCTACAGCCGCGTATTGAGCCTGCTCGAGCCTGCGGACGGGGCGAACGCCCCGGCCAATGCCTTCGCCGAGCGACTCTTGGAAAGCCTGCAGGAAGATCTGGGTTCCCACGAGGACCACGAGGAGGCGATGGTCCAGGCCTTGTTCCAAAGCGTCGCCCAGAGCGGTGAGATCGCGCCGGAACGCACGCTGAGCCCCGCGGTCGCCAACCAGGCGCGCTCGCTGGCCCAGCGCATGGAGGGCATGGGATATCGCGGCTACCGCGTGCTGCGCCATCTGATCGCGCCGCAGAGCTTGGCCACTTTGGGAGTGGGCATCCTGGCGACCGAGCTGACGCCGGCCCTTCTCATCGCCCGCGCCGGTACCTCGGGCCGCCTTGCCGCGCCGCTGATCGGCGACTTGGTGCGGGCGGGGACGCTCAGCCGCCGCGGGACTTTTCTCACCGGCCTCGGCAGCGGCGTCGGCATGGCCGCGCTGGGCACGGGCTTGCACAGCCTGCATCGGCACGGACTAGGGCTTCGGACGCATTTCTGGCGGGACTTCGGCACGAGCGGTCTCATCAACGGACTGACCTTCGGGTCGACCCTGCTGTTCGCGCGCGGTTGGAACCGCGTCTTGAGCCCGAACGCCGCCAACGGCGTGGCGATCGGGGAGATGGGCTTCGCCCGCAGCCTGGCCCTGCACGGCGGCAACGCGGTGTTCGGGACTTTCATGGGTATGGGCCTGGGTATCGGCGCGCGGCGTCTGCAGAACGGGAGATGGGAGACCTCCTGGGACGAGGTCGCCGAAAACTTCGCCACTATGCTGCTCTGGGAAACCGGCGCCGCGGGCCTGCGCGGCCTGCGCCGTTCCGCGGGCCTGAACGCGGAGCTGGGCCTGCCCGACGCCGGACGCTTCGCCCGCCTCTGGAATCGCCTGCCGCTGCTGCGCAACCCCTCCGTCTTGGGCGGGCATCGCGCCGCGCGGGCGCGTGAGGTGGCCGACCGCATGATCCAGGCCCATCCCGTCCTGGCGCAGGACCGTCCCTTCCTCTTGCGGCAACTCGGCCTGCACGAGGCCCACGCGCCCGGCAGTTTGGAATCCTTCAACGACGCCATGTTCCAGCATTACGAGCCCAGGTTGTCGGGGGAGGGGCGACTGCGGCGGCTGCTGATGGTGAGGCGCCCGTCTTCCGATCCTGCGGAAGCGCAGGACTCCGGCGGGAACTCTCCGGAGGTTCGCCGGCGGAGGAACGCCGTCTTGGATCTTCAGCCGGCGGATCCCTCGACGCCGGACGCCGAGGCTCGGGATGGTGTCGAGCCGCCGCGGCCGACCGCAACGGTTGATGTCGACGAGTCCGCCCGGACGCCGCCGCGCGGCGTGCCCGCGGTGTCCGCCGAGCCCGAGGCGCCGCTGCCTCCGGCGGCAGGCGTATTGGAGCCGGGCCGGCCCCTGATGGTCGTCGAGAGCAACGAGACGCTCACGCGGCGGGGCGAGCATTTCCTCGCGGCGCCGGGCTTGGGCGAGGTCGCGGCCTTCACCCACGAGGGCGTCAGCAAGCATCGCCCGCCGCGCAACGAGGACGCCTACGGCCTGCTTCGCCTCGGGGACGGGTCGTTGGTGGCCCTGGCCTTCGATGGCGCGGGCGGCAGCGGGGCGGGGGATTTGGCAAGCTCGCTCGGCATCCAGACGGTCATGGCGCGGATGCTGCCCGCGCCGGTCACCTTGGGCGAGGCCTTCCTCGCGGCCCACCAGACGATCCAACAACACGGGCACGGCGGCTACACGGTCGCCACCGGCATCCGCGTGTATCCCAGCGGGCACGTCGAGGTGGCGACGGTCGGCGACACCCAGTTGCTCGTGGCCCGCCCGCGAGGCGACGGGAGCTACGAGGTGATCCGCCCCTATTTTCCGCATAACCTCCCGGGCGTGATTCGGGCCAACGGGCACGAGATCGCGAACACCTTGGAGATGAACGCCCATCCCGGCGCCTCCCGTGTCTTGGGCGCCTTGGGCAGTCACAATATGACCGTGACGACGGCCTTGGCGCGGACCCCCACCGGCAATTTCCACCCGCAGGGCATCTACAACGCCCCCTTGACGCTGCCCGAGCGTCCGGACGGGGGCGGGGCGCATAGTCCCTTCCAGGCGCGGCCGGGCGACGTCTTTCTGATGATGAGCGACGGCGTCCACGAGCTCTTCACCCGCGAGCAGATGGGCGAGGTGATGCGCGGCCTGCGCGGGGCCGGGGAGATCCGCGACGCCCTGCAGCGGGAGATCGAGGCGAGGCTCGAGGTCTTCCGCATCAGCCGCGGGATCACGTCCGCCGACGGGGCGCGATTGCAAATTCCCTTTGGGCGCTTCCAAGGCCATTTCGTCGACGCCGAAGGCGACGTTTATCCCGCCGCAACCGGCGGGGCGCGCATCGGCCACGTCTCGCCCGACAACGTCGTGCTGGTGGCCCTGCGCTACGACCCCGCGGTGCGGGCCCCGGAGCCCGCGAGTCCGCCTCCGGGACCGGACGGATCGGGATCGCCCCGCACCGCGTCCGAAGCGACGCCCGAAACCGCACCCGAGGCGGTTCCCGTCGGCTCTCCCGACGACACCGAGGATGCCCAGCCGCTGGTTCCGCCGGGGCCTGGGACGGAGCCCGAGGGGCCCGCCGCGCTCGCCGTGCCGGATACTTGGGCCGCGACGCTTGCGACCTCGGGTAATGAGGGCGACGTCGAGGTCTTGCCCGGCACGCCGCGCGCCGAAAACGTTCAGGTGGAGACCGCGGGAGCCGAAGCCCCGACGCTCGTCGTCCCGCCGGCCTATCCCGAAAACCGCCCGACGCTCTTCACCTTCGCGATGAACGCCCTTCGCGAGACCGATCTCACTTCTCCCCAATCCTTCGGGTCCTTGCTGCGCGATTCCGGCCGTTCGGACTTGATCAGCCGGATCGGCGGCCTGCGCGAGGCGACCCTTAGGATCTTCCAGGGCGGCGCGCCCTGGAGCTACGAATTGACCTCGCCCGCCACGCCCTTGATCGTCCATTTGAACTGGGACCCGACGCCGCTGTTGGTGCCGCGGGGCGGTTCCCAGCGCGTGGAGATCCGTCCCGGCGACAGCATGAATGTCAGCGACTTTCTTCCGGGGGAAAACCGGCTTGGGGCGCACAGCCTGACCTTCCTGCGCCATCGTCGGGATGCGCAGGAGTGAGTTAGGGCACCGGCGCGGTGTCGAGCAGGCCGAGCGTCTCTTCCCAGCCCATGCGGATGTTCATGTTTTGGACGGCCTGGCCCGAGGCGCCCTTGGTGAGATTGTCGAGGACGCTGACCACGACGACG
>JADYZQ010000204.1 GCA_020853015.1 Deltaproteobacteria bacterium | reverse complement strand
TTCATATCGGCCTTGTCCTTGATGTACTTTTTGATTTTCGAAGCAACCACCAACACTTCCGCCATAGCAGCCTCCTGGTAAAGGGTGAAAAAAACTGGGGCTGCTTTAAGACGAAGCTGCCTTGAAATCAAGCATTAGGTCGGGCTCGGCCGAGAAATTTATCCCCGGTCCGACCGTCGACCGGGATTCCGCTTGGCCCCCTGCGACGACTCTTGGTACAAAACCCCCACGGAGGGACCCATGAAGAAATTTTTGGTCTTTTTATTGGTGGTCGGCGGCATCGCGGTCTTGGCCGGGATGTGGTTCGTCCGCACCCGCAATCAGCTGGTGACCCTGGACGAGCAGGTGAAGACCGCCTGGTCGCAGGTCGAAAACGTCTACCAGCGGCGCCTCGACCTCATCCCCAACCTGGTCGCCACCGTGAAGGGGGTGGCCAACTTCGAGCAGGAGACCCTGCAAAAGGTGGTCGAGGCCCGGTCCCAAGCCACCCAAATATCCCCCCAGGCCTTGCAAGGGGCGATCAACGACCCGGCGGCCTTCGAGAAGTTCCAGGCCGCGCAGGGGGCGCTCTCCTCGGCCCTTTCCCGGCTGCTCGTCGTGGTCGAACGCTACCCCGAACTCAAGGCCAACCAGAACTTCCTCGAGCTCCAGGCCCAGCTGGAGGGCACCGAAAACCGCATCGCCGTCGAACGCCGCCGCTTCAACGAGGTGGCCCAGGGCTACAACACGGCGATCCGCCGCTTTCCCGAATCGCTGGTGGCCTCGCTAAGCGGCTTCGCGGCCCGGCCATATTTCCAGGCGGATCCAGGGGCCGCGCAGGCGCCCAAGGTCGACTTCTCGAAGCCTGTACCGGCGGGGAGCGGTCCTTGAGAAAGCCTCTACGCCAAACCTTGATCGCCGTCTGGGCCCTGCTTGGGCTGGCGGCGCCGGCCACGGGAGTCGCGGCCGTCGCGATCCCCGCCGTCCCCGACCACTACGTCAACGACGCTGCGGGACTGCTCAGTCCGGCCGTGCGCGACGCCCTCGAGGAGAAGCTCGCCCAGTTCGAGCGCGACACCTCCAATCAGGTCCTGGTCGCGACCTTTCCCGACCTGCAAGGCGAGTCGATCGAGGATTTTTCCATCCGCTTGGCCGAGAAGTGGAAGCCCGGGCAATCCGGGCGCGACAACGGCGCCATCCTTGTCGTGTCGAAGGGGGACCGTAAGGTGCGGATCGAGGTCGGCTACGGACTGGAGGGTGCCATCCCCGACGCGGCGGTCAAGGCCATCCTGCAGCGCGAGATCCTGCCGGCCTTCAAGCAAGGGGACTTCGAGGGCGGGATCCAGACCGGCGTCGAGGCCGTCCTTAAGGCCTCGGCCGGGGAATACAAGGGCTTGCCATCCGGCGGATCTCCTTGGCCGGTGCTGTTATTTTTCGCCTTCGTTCTGCTTTTCCTGATATTCTTTTTCATGGCCATGGCGCGGACAAAATCCTACGGGATACGTCGGTCGGGTTCCTATGATTACGGCGGCTGGGGCGGAGGGTCGTGGGGAAGCTCGAGCGGAGGCTGGGGCGGAGGGACCTCCAGTTCCGGCGGCGGCTTCAGTAGCGGTGGCGGGAGTTTCGGAGGCGGCGGCGCCTCGGGAAGTTGGTGAACGGCATGAGCGCGAACGATCCCAAGCATTTCTTCACCCCGGAGCAGCAGGAGGCGCTGATAAAGGCGATCCGCGAGGCGGAGCGCAACAGCTCGGGCGAGATCCGCATCCACGTGATCCGCGCCACTTCGGAGGACCTCTTCAGCAAGGGGCAGCGGCTCTTCGAAAAGCTCGGCATGACCAAGACGCGCGACCGCAACGGCATCCTTTTCTTGCTGGAATTGTCCCACCGCCGCTTCGCGATTTTGGGAGACAAGGGGATTCACCAAAAAGTGCCGGCGGAGTTCTGGGAAGAGATCCGCGCCGCGCTCTTCGAGCATTTTCGCGAGGGGCGCTTTGTCGAGGGATTATGCGCGGGCATTGCGCGCTGCGGGGAGAAGCTTAAGGCCTTCTATCCCTGGCAGAGCGACGACCGCAACGAGGTCGCGGACGAGATCACTTCAGAGTGAGCTTGACGCCGTCGACCTTGGCGCTCAATTCACCCAGATAATGCATGGCGGATTGGCCCGCCCCCGTGGCGACCAGGGTGGTCTTTTGTCCCTGGGAGGGGACGATGAGGCTGAAGAATCCGGGAGCGGGGACGGAGGTCGAGGCCAAGGGGGCCTTGCCTTCGACCGGGCAGAAGCCCTCGGCGCAAGCCTCGGCCACGCGCACCTCGAGGGTGATGGCGCCGCCGGCGTAGCCGGGGGCCTTCACGACGCCTTGGACCATGACTTGGATGGTCGCCTTGGGCTCGTCGGCGACGATGTTCGAGTCGTCCGTCGCGGCGACGCCGTTTTGGACGTGAAAGCGCAGGGAGGAGCGCGACCAAAATTCGTTATATTCTTTTTGCTGTTCCGGCGTCATCTCGGAGGAGCCGCCGCAGGCCGTGAAGGACAGGCTGAACGCCAGGATCGCCGCAAGGGCGAGAGAACGGAAAATACCCATAATTTCACTCCCATTTAACCCCAACCGTTAAAGATATCGGCGGAATTGCTGAAAAGTTGCGTAGAGGACCTTTGGGTTTGACTCAGCGCAGCGGAGGGTGGGGCCGGTCCAGCGAGAGGTCGGCCCCCGCGATCTCCGGCGCCTCGCTTAAGGGCGCAAGGTGGGCGACGCGGACCCGGCCGTCGGGGGCCCGCGACGTCGCGATGATCATCAGGTCCACGGCGCTCTGCGGGAGCTCGAGGGAATAGGGGCCGGGCGCGGCCAGCTTGCGTTCCGCGACGGCGGGCTCGCCCAGGATGGGGCAGCGGCCGTACTGGCAAGGCACCGAACGCCGGGCCTCGACCTTGAGCTCGCCGCCCGAGAAGTTCTTATATTGGACCGTGCCGTTGACCAGGGTGGGGCGGCCGTCGGACTGGTGCAGGCCGACGCCGTTGTACTCGACGACGGGGCCCTTTTCGGCTTCCCCGCCGGAGACGCAGGACATCAGCAAGCCCAAGGCGAGCCACATCCCTAAAAATTGGAGCATCCTGATTGAATTTCGCCTAAGGGCGGACATAATGAGTATATCGGCCGAACTCCCGAAGGGTTGTTTCGATAGGAGGACGTAGAAGGTCCTTCAGAACACAAGGGCAAGGGCTCGGAGGTGTTC
>JADYZQ010000203.1 GCA_020853015.1 Deltaproteobacteria bacterium | reverse complement strand
GGAGCTGGGTGACGGCCTCGCCCATGTCGCGGTGCTCAAGCGAGGCGCCGCTGCGGCCGAGGAGAAAATTGCGGTAGGAACCTGGGGGCGTCATGAAAAACCTCCGGACGTGCCCCCGGCGGTTATTACGTTTATCGGAATACCCTGCGGAAAGATGCTAATTATCGCGGCTCATTTCCGGGATTTCCTTATCGGGAAACCGCCGCAATCCCAAGCATTTATCCCGGCATTGCGACGCGGGAGCGTGGCCGCGCCTGCGGTCCGCTCAGTCGAACAGCCGCGTCAAAAATTCGCGCCATCCGGCGGCCTCCATCTCTTCCGTGACATTCATCGCTTCCTCGATGCGGAAGGTGAAGCGATCCGGGCGCGAGGCGTCGGGGATGCGCCGCAGGGTGAAATAGCTGTGATCGCGGTAGCGAAGGTTCTCCACGTTGGAGACGATCCCCATCTCCCCGCGCGGGGAGACCTCGATCGTGTAAAGGTTCAAGTAAGGCAGCTCTTGATTGGCAAGCCCCTGCGCGGCGAGGTCGGCGTTGTATTCCGTCTGTTGGCGGCTGCGGTCCTGAACCTCGGCGTAGAGGTCGGCGAAGAAGCGGTCCATCCGGGCCGCGGCGGTATCGTAGCCGTCCGGGGCGGGGATGCGCACGCCCGCCGTTCGCGAGGGGGAGGGGCGCAGGCCTTCCAAGCGCCGTCGAATCAGCAGGATCGGCTCGGCCGAGGCGGACTCGCGCTCGATGGCCTCCGCCAGGGCCGTGGGCGGCGTGCGCCGCGGCAGCGGGGGCGGCCCGCGGCGAGGCGAGGCAGGGATCGGAGGCGGTTGGACGGCGGCCTCCGCGGGGACCCGCGGGGGGCGCAGGGTGACGCCCTCGGTGCCCGTCGCGGGCCCGGCGCCGTCTTCGTTCAGATCGGCGAAACTGAAGGGGTCCTCCGCCGGCGGTGTCTCGGCTCGCGGCGCCTCGGCCGGCGGCGCCTCGGCCGGCGGCGCCTCGGAGGGCGCGTCGAGCGAAAATTCTCCGTCCTGCAACTGGATGGGGGCCTCGCTTTCCCCGCCGGCCCTTGCGGCCGGTTCGGGTTCCGGCTCGGGGCGATCGACTTCCGCGCCGTCCAAACGCGCGAGGCGTTCGCGCAATTCGCGGGCCTCCTCGGCGGGAATTCGGCGGGTAGCCGCGGGGTCCTCGCCTTGGAGCACGGCCTGGGCCTGCTCGATAGGGATGTCCGGGCGCGAGGCGGTGCGGGCGCGTTGTTGCTGCCGGGTCGAAAAGGGGACGGTCTCGTCGCCGCGGGGCCTTCTACCGCCGGCCCTTGGAACTTCCTCGATGGCCGGCAAACCCGGCGAGGTGCGTCGGGCCGCGTCCAACAAGGCCTGCGTTGGTTGCTGCGGGGCGGTCACGTCGAGCGCGGACTCGGAGGTTCCCCCGCTTTCCGGGGAGCCGACGGGCCTGACGACGCTGGCCTCGGCCGGGCGGGCGGGCTCCGTTTCGGCTCGAGGTTCCGGGACAGGCCCGGTTCGCGGCGCGGTTTCGGCGGGCGCCGCGATGGGGGCGGAGACGGGTTCCGCCGGGGCATCGACGGCCGCGGGTTCGGTTCGGACAGGCTCCGCTTCCCCGTCGCCCGCGGAAACGGTGGGCTCGGCCGGGGCCTCGGTGGTTGGGCGCGGCGGGCGATGCGCCGCCGTCGGCTCTTCCGTAGCTCCCGTCCGGGCCGGCGGACGCGCGGAGTGTCCGGCGGAAGGCGGCAGGATCGGCGTGAATATCTGGTTTTGATAGCCGATAATGACGGCGCGGAGCACGGGATCGTCGGTTTGGAGGTTGCGGATGCCGTTGGGATCCATGGTGAAGGTATTTTCGCGGTCGCCGTCCGCCGGCTGCCGTTGCAGGATCTCGAAACTGATGGAATCCCCTTCCAGGTAGGCGCGGACCCAGACGCGGGGCCGGCGCTCGCCGTTGGCGAGCCTCTGGCGGATCAAGGCGCGGATCGGTCCGACGCCTTCCGGATGCCCCGCGAAGGCCTCCGAATCGAGAACGCGCCGCAGCCGTTCCGCGCCGGATTCGTCCAGCTGGAGAATGGCTCGCGCCGCTCCGGTGCGGCTCAGCGGATCTTCGGTGGAAAGCGGCGCGGCGGTGAAGATCAGCCTGCGCGCGCGGCCCTCTCCCTCCAGGCGCGGGATCTCGCCGCGCTCGAGGGCGCGGGCGATCTCTTGGAAGCGGCGCGGATTTCGAAGTTGGGCTTCTAAATACGCCTCCAGGAATCCCCGTTCTCCGGAGAGCTCGGGGGCCCGGCGTACCATCGTCTCGACGCTGCTCCGCACCATCCGGTTGGCGCGGAAGGGGCCGATCTGGTGGCGCCAGAAGCGCGTTCGGCTCACCCCGAATCTCAGTCCTGCCGCGGCGGCGTCCCACAGGGCCATGGTGAGGAACATCTCGGCGACGTTTTCCCCGGTCGGCATCGCGGAATGACCGGTCAGGGCCGCCGTTGCGCTGTGCGCGCCGAGCATGAGCCCGCCGCCGACGGTCCAGTTGCCCAGGCGCAGGCCGACGTGGCCCAGGGCGAGGCGGCCCGGCCCTAAGGCCGCGCCTTCCGGCAGCAGTCCGCGGCGCAGCAGCCTCCCGCCCGCCACGGTTCCGCCCATCGCCAGCATGGAGAAGATGGTGCCGAGGGCGAGGGAGCCCAGGCCGATGCGGTCGAATTCTTGGGAAACGCTCACCCCCGGAGCGCGGTTGAAGGCCATGTGCATGGTCAGGCCGCCGGCCTGCATGGCGAGACCGACCCCGGCGCCCACCGCGAGTTCGCCCCAGCCGGTCAATTGCCCTCCCCGCATGAAAATCCCCATTTCGCCGCTGCTGCGGACGGCCGCGGCCGTCTCGGCGCCGCGCAGGAAGGGGATGCGGGCGCCGCGCAGCATCCAAATGGGCGCGAGCTCGGTCAGGACCACGCCGGCGGCGAGCATGCCGATCGACTCCGGCGCGGCCAGGTGCCGGCCGACGCGCCGCCAGGAGAAGCTGCTCAGCTCCTCGGCGTAGCGGCGGGCGCTTTGGCGCAGTGCCGGGCTTAAGGTCGCGTCCGGCGCGATTCGCTCCAGGGCGCCGAGGCTTTGGAAAATGGCGTGGTAGGCCGGGGCGTAGCGGTCGTCGTCGCGGGCGCGGCGGTGCAGCTCCTCCAGGAGGTCGACCAGCGGCGCCTCGACGTTGACGCGCATGCCGTCCTCCCGGTAGCCGCGGGCCGCGTTGCGGACGGAGTCGAAAAAGGAGCGGTGCGAGGGGTTTTCGCGGACCATATCGGGAAGAGAATCCAGAAAGACCGGAAGCAGGGCGCCCATCTCGCAGAGCTGGCGGGCGATCGACTCCGCGCCCGCGTCCTCGGCCAGGCCCAACTGCGCGCGGAGCTCGGCGGCGAGTTCGGCGTCGCTTTCCAGCGCGCGTACGGCGCGCCGCAAGGGGCGGCCTTCCGCGTCTCGGGACAGGACGGCCGCGTAGGGTTCGGCGCCGCGATGCGCGCGGAGGTGCCGGGCGACGGTCTCGGCGTCGCGCAGCATCTCTGCGAATACTTCGCGGCGGCGGGATGCGTCGCCGAGGTTTCCGGTGTAAAGGTTCGAGAGGCCGCGGCGGAATTCCTCGTCCGCGTCGTAGCGCCGCTGCAAGGCCGCCGTCAGGTCGCCGCGGCGTTCGCCGAGCTCGGCGAGACGGTCGATCAAAGTCCCCGCGTCGGCGGTCTCCAGGCCGGCGCCGAGGTAGACGCCGGCGACAAGGTTGAGGGCGGCGCCCTGCCGCTGGGCCGTCGGCATCTCGTGCTCGGCGTGGGATTGGGAAAAATCCACCTGATAAAAATAGGACAGGGCCTCCAGGCTGATCAGGCTGCGCAGCGACTCGACGTGCTCGCCCGCCGCGTCCCGCGGCATGGACTGCAGGGCCAACTCGGTGCTGGTCTCGACCAGGAGGGGCAGCGCTCGGCCGCGCCGCTCGGCCGGCATGGCGCGGAACAAGGCGCGGGTCGCCAGGAGCTGGCGGAAGGACCCTTCGCGGTCGTTGTCGAGCATGGCCAGCTGGGCGCGAACGAAGCTCTCGAAATATTCCGGGAAGGGAGGGCTGTTCGGGTTGATGGCGCTGCGGATCCGGGTCTGCTCCATGCCGCTCAGCATTTGGTGGAAGTAGTCGCGCAGCAGGCCGCGGTCCGCCTCGGAGTGGCCTTCGCGGGTCGGCTGGGAGAGAAGGGCGCTCAGCGTGCAGCTGATGTCGAACAGCATGCGGGTCTTGGTGCGCACCGGCTCGTCCAGCCGCGCGGCGTCTTCCGGCGGCGGGGTGAATTCCGGATTGGAAATGGCGGTCAGGGCTTCTCGGCCGATTTCCCGAGCGCGGGTTCGGATCCGTTCCTGCTCCGCGGGATCGGTCGTGGACATCAGCTGTGCCGCCAGGAAATTCAGCGCCATCCGGTAATAGCCCGGGTTGGCGCGGGCCCGGGTGAGCGTGTGGTCGATGGCCGCCGGCAAGAGCGAGAGGTCGGGGCTGCAGTCCTCGCGGCCCGCGCAGGCCGCGGTGATCGAGGTCAACGACTCCCGGCCCCGGGCCGAGGCCAGGTCCCGCGAACGGCCCACGACCTCGGAGAGGCGACGCAGCTCCGGGCTGATGCGGATCTCGTCGAGGCGGGATCCGCCCGTGTCGAGGCCGCCGCCCGGAGGCCTGCCGAAAGATCTGAAAAGTGGAGGTGTCATCCTATACCCTTAAAAAAATTATTCGTCTCCGCGGCCGCCACCCGCATCGCCCCTCGCCGGAAAGCGGAACCGGCTGTCGCCGCCGCCGCGCCTGCGGCGCCGGCCGGTCGCGGGTTCCGCGAGGGGCGGCGGGGTGTAAGCGGGATCGATCCAATGCATGACCTCGATCGCGAGCTCGCGCGCCGTATTCCAAGCGGTCGCAGGGTGCGCGCTGCGCTGCTGGATGAAGGCCTCGAGGGCGATTCGCAGGGAATTGACGTTGCGCGAGCGCAGGCGGCGGTAGGACTCGGGTGCGCCGCGCAGCTCCTCGAGCATGCCGCGGATCGCGGCCTCGGCCTGGGTCGGGCGCGTCGCGGAGCGCAGGGCCTGGTAGTGGCTGTAGAGGGCCCGGGAGACCAGCCAGTTGCGCCGCGCCTCCTCCATGGTGCCGAGCAGCGTGTCGAAGCTCCGTTCCAAACGGTGGAAGTTTTCCTCGAGGGCCGCCGCGCGCTCCGCGCCGATGCGCGGCGCGAGCTCTTCGACGCTCTCGCGGACCCGCGCGAGGCGGACCCGCCAGAGGCTGACCTGGGAGGCCGGCGGCTCGGTGCTTTGCGGCTGGCTGCGCAGGACCTGGATTTCCTGGATCAGGGCGCCCAATTGGGCGAGCGGCGCGTCGAGCGCCGCGCGCGCCGTCCCGTCGCCCGCGGCCCGGACGGGCAGGGTGCGCTGGTAGCGTTGCAGGGCGGTCTGGAAGACGCCGAGGTTGCCCAGGATCGAGGGACCGAAGTTCTCGCCGCTGGATTGCACCAGGAGGCGCAGCTGGTCGCTGTCGTGCAGCGCCTGGCGGAATTCGGAGAGGAAGGAAGTCAGTTCCTCGACGCTCAACTCCGGCGGCCGCGCGGTGAGACGGTCGTAGAGGCTGTCGAGGCGGATGTAAAAGGGCTGGCCGGCCTCCTGGCCGAGGGCCAAGTCGTTCAAGATCTGGGTTGCTGCCGTGATTTCGGTCTCGAGGGCGGAAACCGAGCCGGTCAAGGTCTGTATCTCGCGCTGCAGGGCCAGGAGGGCCTCGCGGTCGGCGGTCCCCGTCGCGGCGTCGCTTCCGCCGGCGTCCGTGCCGGCCGTGCTCGAGTCATCTCCCGACAAGGCTGAAGAGGCGTCGCGGCTTCCGGCGTCGCCCTCGGGACGCGCGGCCCCGGTATCGGGCGTCGCGGAAACTTCCGGCGTTTCCCTCAGCAGATCGTCCACCGAGCTCTCCAAGGCGCGCAGGGCCTCGCGCGGGGCGGGCGCGGCCTCGGGCTCGCGCCGCGGACGAGGGGCGACTTCCTCGGAAGATCCGTCGGCGCGGTGCCGGCGTCCGACCGGCGGATAGATATCGAAGCGCAGGCCGAACATCACCTCGCCGCCGTTCCAGCCGACGCCGCGGGCCGGATCGGGCATCTCGAAGGCGGGGGTGCTGAAGCCGCCGCCGGGGGAATAGAGGAAGCGCGCGAAGGCGGAGATGCCGAAGAAATCCGAAAAGGGGACGGAGGCGGCGATCTCGGCGCCGAAGGTGAAGGCCGCGCCGGAGAGCGGGCGCATCTGGCCCTGGATGTCCTGGCTTTGTCCCAGCAGGGCGCGGACGCCCAGCTCGAAGGCGCCTTCCAGGTGGAAATAGCGGTGCGCGGGCCAGATGCCCTCGAGGCGCGCGGTGCCGCTGACGTGGTCGCTGAAATTGGTGTCGGCATGGAGGCCGAAGCCCAGGAAGGCGTTGGGCCGATAGCTGAAGAGCAGTCCCCCGCGCACCGGAAATCCGGCCGTGCCGGCGGCGAGAAAACTCGATTCGAGGGAGAGACGCACGGGAGCCACCGCAGGCCGCTCCGAGGCCGCGGGGGCTTCGGCGGAGGCTCGCGTTGGATCGGAAGAGTGGGGCAGGGACCCCGAGGCGGATCCAGGAGGCAAAGGCGGTGTCATTCGACGTCTCCACGCGTGCCCCCGTGGATGGCCGGTTTATCGTCCGAAATTGCGATAGGTTGCGTTATAGGACCGAATTAGGGTACCTAGCCCCTGCCGAAGCGTCAGGACCGGTTGCCAAAAACGGCGGAGAAGCCCGCAAACTTAAGCGGGACCTCGCTCCGGCGCCCCCTCCGGTGGGCCGCAGATAGGCGGAAGCCGCCGGCTTGGCAAGGTTTTTATGAACGTCGTCCTCTGCCAACCCCAGATCCCTCCCAATACCGGCAACGTCGCGCGGCTCTGCGTCGCCACCCGGACGCGGCTGCACCTGATCCGTCCCCTGGGCTTTTCCACCGACGACGCCCAACTGAAGCGCGCCGGCTTGGATTATTGGCAACACCTGGAAATCCTTTATCACGAGGATTGGGAGGCCTTCCTCAAGGCCCAGCCCGGGGCCGAGCTGTATTTTTACTCGAAGAAGGCGCGGCGGCCCTATACCGCGGTTGCCTATAAGGACACGGATTTCCTGGTCTTCGGTTCCGAGACCCAAGGGCTCTCCGAGGCGATGCTGAAGCGTTACGCCGACCGGCTTTGCACGATTCCCATGTGGGGGCCGACGCGCAGCCTCAATCTGTCCACCTCGGTGGGCGTCGTCCTCTACGAGGCTTTAAGGCAAGTGCACGGGGGATTTCGCGAATTTTATTGAAAGCGCGGCTTGGCGAGAAAATCGACCGGGACCAGGCTGAGCTGGGTGTCGTCGAAGTCCACGCGGTAGAAGGCGCCGTAGAAGCCCACGAAGTCGCCGTGGCGCAGGTAGGCGACCTGCTGGTGGGCGAGCTTGCGATAGGTCTTGTTCATCGGGCGGTAGACCTCGGTGGAGCCGCTGCGGCCCAGGTTGGTCAGCCAGCAGCTGCCGTCTTGGTTGATAAGTAGCCCGGCTTGGACCGCCGAACTCAGACCGACGACGTTGCGGAACTCTTCGATTTCGAGCAGGTAGTTGGGGTTCTCGCTGAAATCGACCGTCACCGCCCCTTGGCTCTCGGCCAGCGAGATGCTGAAGAGGGATTCCGGACATTTGGAATCGAAACCGCCGTCCTGCTCGTGAAAATTCATGGAGTGCATTTCACTTTCTTTCTTTTTCATGTTCCTTCTTGCCCCACAGACCGGAACAATCTTTTTATCGTCGCGCTTTGCGATAAGTTGCCGCGATCCTTTGTCTTTTTTCTAAGGGTCGGAATTCGCCCAAGATTTTTGTACAGGGCAGGAAATGGCTCGAAATTTTGCAGGGATGCCGGGGGTTATTCCAGGCCTTGGGCGGCCTTAAAGCCCTTCATCCGCAGCTCTTGCAGCGTGGCTTGGGCGGAAGGGTCCGAACCGAGCTTCACCAGGGCCTTTTGCAGCTCGGCGCCCAGCTCGGCCGAGCCCGGGCCGGGAAAGACCACTACCGGGGCGCTGGAGACCTTCGGCGATTCGGCCGCGGCGGCCAGGCCCGCCACCCAGGCGGTGCGCAGGCGCATGACGTTGGCGTACTCGAATTGGTCGAGGAGGATGAAGTCGGACTTTTCGCCCATGCCGACGGCGCGGAGGGCGCCGACGGGGTTGCGCAGGGGTTGAATCGAGAGTTGCATCCCTTGCAGCTGGGGGAACAGCTGCTTGGCGACGAAGTCGGGGCTGAAGGGGCGCTGGGAGAGGAGGGTGAGGGGACCGCTCGTCGGGAGCGAGGCGCCCTTCTTGCCCACGATGAAGTAGCGATCCGTCCCGTCGCCGCTGGGGAGCTGGAGGGTCTTGGCGATGACCGTGGCGCCCCAACCCGGGGCGTGTTGCAGGTAGGAGTCGAGGCTGAGCACCGCGGCGCCGGGCTTCCGCGCCTTGACGAAGTCGAGGCCGGCCTGGGCGTCGGAGATATAGGCGACGGTCGCCTCGATCTTGCCGCCGCTGGCCTTCTTGAGGGATTCGGCGAAGGCGTCCAGCAGGGGCTGGGCGGCCTCTTGGCTGCCTTGGCCTCCCGGATAAAAGAAGAGCAGCTGGAGCGGCGCGGCCCGGGCGGCGGCCGAGAAGGCGGTGAGCGTGAGCAGAAGCGCGAGCGCGGCGAGTTTTTTCATGCGATGTCCTTAGATTAAATTTCCCAGGGCTTGCCCCGTTCCTCGCGGAGGTACCACTCGCAGAATTTCGCGAGGCCCGCCTCGATCTTCACCTGCGGATCGTAGCCGAAGGCCCGCCGCGCCAGCGAGACGTCCGCGAAGGTCGCGAACACGTCGCCCGGCAAGTAGTCGGCGTGGCGGCGTTTGGCCTTCACGCCGAGGATCTTTTCGAGATGGGATACGAGTTCGAGGAGGGAGACGGTCTGGGATTCTCCGAGGTTAAAGACGCCGAAGCGCGGCTTGCCGAGCGCTCCCTCGATCGCCCAGCGGGTCGCGCCCAGGATGCCCGCGACGCAGTCGTCGATGTAGGTATAGTCCCGGCGGCTGCTGCCGTCGCCGTAGAGGGTGATCTCGCGGCTGGCCAGCATGGCGCGGGTGAACTTGTAGATCGCGAGGTCGGGGCGCTGGCGCGGGCCGTAGACCGTGAAGAAGCGCAGGTTGGCGACCGACATCCCGTGCAGGTGGTAATACGTATGAGCGATCAGCTCGCCGGCCTTTTTGGTGGCGGCGTAGGGAGAGATGGGGTGGTCGACCGGGTCGCTCTCGGAGAAGGGCAGCTTGGTGTTGGCGCCGTAAACGCTGCTGGACGAGGCCGCGACGACGGCGCGGATCTTCAGCTCGCGGGCGACCTCGAGGACGTTGAGGGTCCCCGTGACGTTGACCTCGGCGTAGAGCCGCGGGTCGGCGATGGAGGGCTGCACGCCGGCCATGGCGGCCAGGTGGACGACGGCGTCGAAGGGCTCGCGGCTCATCGCCTTGCGCAGGACCTCGGGGTGGCGCAGGTCTCCCTCGACAAACTGAAACTGCCCCGCGTCCGCGGCGAGGCCCTGCACCTGGGCCAGGTTGTGCCGTTTTTTTTCGACCGAGTAGACCGGGGCCAGGTTGTCGAAGCCGACCACGCGGTGGCCTTGGCCGATCAAGGCCTCGGCCAGGTTGGAACCGATGAAGCCGGCGGCGCCGGTGAGGAAGATGTTCAGGGTGCCGTTCATGCGAGGCTACTTTGCGGTGAAAGGGTTTCGCTGTCCACGAAAAAGGCCCTATCTATTTCGGTATCTCGCGCGAGAGGCGGGACTGATAGAAAAGCTTGTCGCGATGCTTCGCCTTCGCCATCAATTCTTCCCGAAAGTCCGGATGCGCGATTTGGATCAAGGCGGCGGGCCGCTCCTCGTCAGTCAGGCCGAAGAGGTTGACCGAGCCGTACTCGGTGACGATGTACTGGGCGTAGTGGCGCGGGGTCGAGACGATGGAGCCGGGCGGGAAGGCGTGGACGACGTTGGAGTAGCGCTTGCCCTCGTGGGTCACGGTCGACTTGATGCAGAGGACGCTGCGGCCGCCGGGGCTGAAGAAGGCCCCCGAGACGAAATTGAGCTGCCCGCCGACGCCGCTGTACTGCCGCTCGCCGATCGCCTCGGAGCAGACCTGCCCCGAGAAGTCCACCATGAAGCCGGAATTCACCGAGACCATGTTGCGGTGCCGCGCGATCACCGCGGGGTCGTTCACGTAGGAGACCGGCGCCGCGAGGACGCGGCCTTGGTTGTTGCCGTTCCGCTCGTCGAGGAAGTCGTAGAGCCGCTGCGAGCCCAGCGCGAAGGCGAAGAGCGTTTTGCCCTCGTGGAGTCCCTTGCGAAGGTTGCTGATCTTCCCCGATTCCATCAGGGTGAGAAAGCCGTTGCTGACCAGCTCGGAGTGGACGCCGAAATCGCCCAGCTCGCTCTGGGCCAGGTACCGCGCCACCTGGTCGGGGATGGCGCCGATCCCGAATTGCAGCGTGTCGCCGGAGCGCAGCAGCTTGACGACGTTTTCCGCGATCTTCTTCTCGACTTCGGTGGCCTCCGCCTCCGGGACCTCCAGCAGGGATTGGTCGGATTCGACCAGGGCGCTCAGCTCGTCGACGCGGATCTTGTTGTCGCCCAGCTCGGGGAGGCCCCGCACCACCGGCATCCGGGCGTTGACCTCGGCGATCGCGAGGCGCTCGGGGTCGCGCGCGGCCTTCAGGAATGGAATATAGGCGGCCTCGGCGTCCACGCCGAAGGTCAAGCAGCCCTCGGCGTCCATCGGCGAGAGCGTTGTCATCACCACGCGCGGCGGAAAGCTCTCGAGCCACTTTTCGAAGCCGTTGAAGGGCAGGGGCTGGTAGGAAATATTGAAGCCGCCTTCGTTGAGCATGCGCTCGATGGGGCCGAAGTAGCCGCTGATCGCCGCAATGCGCGGGTCGGTCAGGCAGGGGTAGGGGAAGGCGAGCAGGCCGGTGAAGAGTCTCAGCGACTTTAGATTTTTTAGTTCACTTAATTTCGCGAGTAGGGTACGAGGCTGTCCGGCGGCAATGGAGGTGCTGAGATAGTCTTCCGGCCGCAGCTTGGTTAAGAATTCGTCGAGGCCGATTTTCTTCTGAAGGTAGATCTCGGTGGGATTCATAATTAAGAACCTATTTTAAAATTTAAAATTCTTTTATAGAATTTTGATATATAAAATCTAGCTGATTTTGCCGAATTAGGAATTTTTTATAAGTAAAATCAGCTAGTTGAGGTTGTAGATCCCGGGTGGCACAGAGGATGCAATCTAGTCTTGGCGTGCGTCGAAAAAAAGACGCCGCTGAGGAAAGAAAAGCTCCTCAGATAAAACAAAATACAAAGTGTGCCCCCGGGTCGGAGTAGATGGAGAGAAATCGAAGTCTGCTCTGACCTCTTTTTTATCCCCCCTTTTTCTAATCCCCGTGAAGTTGATTTCGGAATATAGCCCTAGATGGTCTTGGCTCGAAGCATTTTGCTCTCGACGCCATGGGTCTCTCCCACTCTAACCTTGCCTAGCGGGTCCGGTATCTCCAAAATATAAAAATAATTCTTAATTTTATTATATATTTCATAATTTAAAATTATATATTTTGTAATACGGTTTCTAAATCTAATAAATTCCATAGGTTAATTATTCGAATGGAGTGGCATCGACCTTGCTTATATCTATTCTCACAAGGCGCCCGAAGGGGCGGAAGGAAAGGAAGGATCGAAATGGAGAACATGATTAAGATCGAAGATTTCCTGAAGCTGAAAGAGCTGGTCGATGCCAACACCGAGGCCACCCCCGAGGTCGAGGTGGCCCCCGCCGAGGTTGTCGATTTCGGTGCCTTCCGCCAAAAGACCCAACAGAAGAAGGCCCGCCGCGCCAAGGCGAAGGTCCAGGCCCTGGACATGATCAAGGTCGTCCACGGGCTGATCTGCGATTACGAGGATCAGATGATGGCCGTCGCCCACCAGCTCGATCCCCAAGAGTGGTCCGAAAAGTACTCCACCAGCGCCTTCGAACAGATCCGCGACGACATGCGTCGTCTCCATGCCTTCGCCCATTCACTCCAAGTCGCCGTCGAGATCCACGGCGCGGCGACCTTGGCGGAGGCCTGCGAGATGATCCGCAAGTCGGGCAACGAAGAGCTCGTCATGACCCTGGACTACCTCCTGCAGAGCGACTACCTGGGCTTCCAGGCGATCCGCAATGTCCTCGAGGCCGTCTACCTCAACGAGGAAAATCACTTCTTCAACTCGCAGTCGCTCTGCGAGACCTGGCAGCAGTTGGCCGCCGCCGGCTTCAACCACAGCATCGAGCCCATCGCCGCCCTGTGCTTCCAAGAGGCCCTGGCCATCTAAGTTAAGGAGCCTTGGTTATGAAAAATCCTTGGGAAGTTTTAGAGATTTGAATCCGCCGGTTTTAGGCGCAGTTTTGAAAATTGGTTGGGAAAAAAAGCAGGGCGCACCCTAGGGTGCGCCCGCTTTTTTGAGGTTCATTGGTATTTAACGAAGTCGGATCTATTCGTCCTCGCAGTTCTCCGGATCGATCACACAGGGATGAGCTTGCAGAGGGGCAGGAGCCAACTCGTAAGTCGGGACCTTCTGGATCTGGATATCCCCGGCCGGGAAATAATGCGGGCCGTCGTCATCCCCGTCGTCGGTGGGTGCCGGCGAAGGGATCGGGTTTTCCGGAACCGGCTGCACCGCCGGCGGTTCCACCTCGGTGATCGGAGGAAGATCCCCCTCCGCCATCCCGTCGGCACAGGCCGTCGGCAGCAGACAGAGCGAAGCCAAAATCAACAAATGACGCCATTTCATTTTCGTCTCCTTTTTCGAGCACGTTGGAGTGCTGGTGGAGATGCATTACAAAGGGGGTGCCAGATTCGAGTTGTTTAATATCAAGGGCTTAAGGGCGCGGCGCGCGAAAGATTGGAATCTTTGGAAGGAG
>JADYZQ010000202.1 GCA_020853015.1 Deltaproteobacteria bacterium | reverse complement strand
GGTCTTCGGCGTGCTTGGGATACAAAAAGGCTGGGCGGTGTTGGGAGGGGTTTTGTGGGCTTTCCCAGACTCGTTCGTAGAGAGCGGCGTCGTCTTCTCGGCGGATTTTTTTTCGAAAATCTTGCCAACAATCCTCGCGGATCAAGATATGGCTCGGCGTGGCGAGGCGGAGGATCCTTTCGCTCTCCCAGCCGCATTCTTCGGACAGCCGGTAATGTAATTCGTCTGGCGTGATGCCGTAGGCCAGGCGCCAGATGCGCGTCTTGTCCCAGTGGCGCTCGGGCTCGTAGGGGAAGGCCTCGCGCATCCAGCGGTACTTGTAATAGAAGACTAGGCCCTTGTGCGCGATCAACATCGGGATGTCTCTTCCGGCCAACTCCTCGCTGACTTGCCGGTAGGCCTCGAAGTCGGGGTCGAGGGTCTTTGGGTGCGCGGCCTCGAGGCGCGGGCCGGCCAGCGCGCCCGGCACCCAGGCCAGGAGGGCCAGGGCGGCGAACTGCCGTTTTTTCCAGGGCGGTGCAGCCTCCGTCGACAGAAATACCAGGCAGGCCATTAGGCCCAGCGCGGGGAGCAGTATCGCGTAACGCTCGCCTACCCCGAAGACCTCCTCGCCGCCGAAAGGGAAGAAGGCCGGGAGCCATAGCGCAAAAAACGGGAGCAAGACGGCTCGGCGCCCGGCTTGCCGTTTCCACAGGCGCCACGCGAGTCCCAGGGTCAAGATCGGGATGAGGATCAGCTCGGCCTTCACGGCGAGCGGGAGCTGGGTCCGGGAGAGCAGGCTGAAATAGCCCGCGCGCGGGGCCTCCCAGGCGAGGCGCTCCAGGTCCAAGAGACGGAAGCGATCGGGCAAAAGGAAGAGCGCCGCCAGGCCCAACAGCGAGAGCGCGGCGAGTCCCAACCAGAAAGCTCGGCCCAGGCGGAGGCGCCTTTGGGTTTGGACGGCGAGCGCGGCGAGGCCGAAGAGCGCGGCCAAGGGGACCGCGCCGCGGTGGAGGAGACAGGCCAGGGGCAGGGCGGCCCAGGCCCACCCGGAATGCCTTCGCTCCGCGTTCAGCGACCAGGGCCAAAAGGGCAGCAGCAGGAGGGCGGCGAAGAATTTCGGGAACTCGATCGCGACGAACAAGAGCGAGGGCGAAAGGCCTAGATAGACCAGCAAGAGCGCCGCGGGGAGAGAGAGGTCCCGGCGCCACCACCGCGCCAGGGCGAGCATGCCTAAGAAAAATAGGAACAGCGAGGCGGTCTGCCAAAGCCGCAGGGCGCCCTCCGAGCTTAGGCCCATTTCTCTAAGCGAGCCCGTCAAGCGGTGAATCGGCGAGGAGTCGGGGATCTTGACCGCGCCGGTCTTCGCGAAATATTCGGACTGCAGGGCGTAGTAATAGGCGTCCGCGCCGCGCAGCAGGTCTTCCCGCGCTAGGCGTTTCGCCAAGGTCAGCGAGGTCCCAGCCGCGGAGAGGCACAAGATCGCGACGATGAGGATCTGCGGCGCCTTCATTCGCGTTACGAACGGCTCGACCAGCAGGCCTGCGACTCGTCGGTGGGCAGGAAGAGGTCGGTCAGGACGGAGGAGCCGAGATAGACGGGGTTGAGCTCTTCCAGGATCGGATCGAGATTTTTAACCAAGGCCTCGAAGCCGGCGCCCTCGACCTGGGCCTTCTTGTAGGCGTCGGTGCCGTTCCATTTCGTCGCGCCCAGGACCCAGAGGAGGTTTTGATTGCGGTTGGCGGGCCCCTGTTTCTTCGCCCAAAGGAAGGCGAAGAGCTTCTGCTTCTCCTCGGGCGTCAGCGAACGGTAGGGCTTGGCCTCCACCTCGCTTTGAAAGATCTGCACCCGCGGCTCGCCCGAGCTTGTCTCCTGCAGGTATTCCGATTTTTGCAAGGCGCTGACGTATTTTTTTCCGAAGATCCTGAGTTTGTCCCCCTTCGGCTCCCAGTTGCCTTCGAGGATTCCCGCGTTGATGCTGGTCGGCTTCGCGGCGCTGTCCGATTTTCCGTAGTTGAAGTCCTTGTAGACGACGAAGGTCCCGTTGTCGCGCAGGCGGATCCGGGCGTTGTCGCAGCGGGCGCCGAGCGAGAACTCGAGATCGTAGTCCTCCGGCAATTTTCCGGCGATGGGCTGGTGCAGGATGGAGGCGTAGGAGCGGTTGACCATGGCTTGGAAGGTCGCCGGCGCCTGGGCCCGAGGCAGCTCCACCTGCGGCAGCATGAGCCTGCCTTGGTCGCTGATCAGGCGCAGTTCGGAAATGAGGACGTCCTTGTAGGACTTGCCGGGGGCGATGGTCTTGATCGTCAGCCGCAGCTTGCTGACGGCGGGCAGGTTTTTCGGGAAGGCGATCTCCTGGGCGCCCATCCGGTCGGCGAGCTGGATGCGGAAGGGGACCATGCCGTCCGCCTGGATCTCGGCCTCGAGGACGCGGCCGTTCGCCTTGAAGTGCTCGGCGGAGCGCTGATAGCCGTTCCAGACCATCATCCCGGCGATCGTCTGCGGATTCCGGAAGTTAAGCGTGAAGGATTCCTCTTTGCCGTCGTTTTTCTTCCCGTCCGTGGACCATGCGATGTCATAGGCCGAATCGAAAAGATGGGCGGGGTGGTAGGCTGAAAGGGGCTCAAGGATCGAGGTCGCCGAGACGTCGGCGGAAATCAAGGCGGGAAGCTCGGGGCGTATCGGGGCGACTTCTCCCTTCAGGATCGCCTGATAGTCCGGTGCCGCCGGGTAGAGCAGGATCTTGCGAATCGGGAGGGCCTTGCGGTCCGCCTCGAAGGGCGCCTCGACCTTGAGGAAGAGCGACTTGATCTCGATCTCCGATCCGCCGCTCAACTGCAGCAGCTGGTTTCCGTCCGAGTCGCTCGCCACTTGGCCGCGGGCCTGCGCCGCGCTGGTGTTGCCGTTGATGTAGACGCGCAGCTCGGAGTTGGCCTTGGGGTTCTTGCCGGCGCTTAGTATCATCAGATATCCCGCCCGGACCGGCCGCTCGAATTGCAGATAAATGCCCTCGTCGGCGCCGGCGTCCGCGGCCCCGGAGACCCAACTGCCCTCGCATTTCGGATCGAGCAGGCAGGTGGCCGGCGCGGATCCCGGCGCGCTGCTGGTGACGGCGGCGGCGAGCAGTCGCGAAGCGGGCTGGGCGGAGGCCTCGATGGGTAACAAGGCGACGCCTAAGGCGAGAATGGACGCGAGTTTCATGAGGCCTCCTGGAGCGAGTATTGGCACTTCGAAAAATTTCGATACATGGTCTCGGTGCGCAAGGGCCGGCCCGCGGCGTCCGCGACCTCGCGCAGGATGAGATTGCGGCGGTACAGGCCTTCGGGCGTCTGGACGAAGCCGTGCTCCGCCTCGCGCACCCGGAACCGGCTCGCGGGCTGGGCTTCGGCGAGCAGGCGGGCGACCAGCTCATCCTTCGTCAAGCCCACGCGGAATTGGTAGCGGAGCGGGCCCTCGTTGGCGAAGCGCAGGTCCTTGAAGTTGTAGACGATGCTGGCGCCCGTGCCGAAGGGGACGCGGCGATGGTCGTCGGGGAAGAGGTCGAGGCTGTGGTGGTGGCGTTCGACGACCTTGAGCTCGGAGTGCAGGGCCAGCCAGAAGAGGGCGTTGGCCAGCTGGCAGAGGCCGCCGCCGACGCCGCGGGCCGGCCGGCCTCGCTGCAACACGAGACCCTCGAGGTAGCCGCGCGCCGCGCTGGGCGGGCCCACCAGATTCCAGAGGGAAAAGGTCTTGCCCGGTGGGAGCAAAACGCCGTCGATTCGGGCGACGGCCAGCTCGAGGTTGCGGCGCTTGTTCTCGAAGAGTATCGGATCGACGCCCGCGAGGCGCCGGTAGAGGGGGAGGCGGTGCTCCAGGATCGCGACGGGCAGGTCGCGGTCGATGCGCTCGGCGGCGAAGCTCCCGCGTCGCAAGGCGTTCTGCAGGGCGCGCAGCCGGCGCCGCCAGGCGAAGGCGAACCAGTTGCGGGCCGCTTCAAGGTTGCTTCGCATCGAGGGCCTCGACGATCGGATAACGGTTGGCGTTGGGCAATTGGAAGTGCCACCACTCGCTCGACAGCGGCTTGAGCCCGGCCTGCGCCATCAGCTCGAAGAGCAGGTCGCGGTTGGAGCATGGCGAGGCGTGTTCCGGCTTGCAGGGGGCTTTGGCCGCCGCCGTGGGCGTGAAGTCGTCGAAGGCCGTCGGCATTTCGACGGGCGTCCCGTCGGCCTTCGCCAGGCTGACGTCCACCGCGACCCCGCGGTTGTGATTGGAGCCGGTCTTGGGGTTGGCGACATAGCGCGCGTCCGGCACCAGGGCCCACATCGCGCGCTGCACGGCGAGGGGGCGCCAGCAATCCCACAGCACCAGCTTCAGCCCCTTCGCCTCCAGGAGTGGCGCGAGTCGGTTCAGCTTGGCCGCCAGGTCGGGATGCACCCAGCAGCGATCGAGGCCGAAGTCGCGGTAGACGTTTTTTTTGAGGAAATTGACCTCGGTGGCGTAGCGAAGGTCGAGTTGGAAGGCGGGGCCCTCCAGCGGGACCAAGGAGGGCTTGGGTTTCGCCGCGCCGGCGGACGCAGCCAGGCAGCAGGTGGCGAGCAGAAAGCAAATCCAAACCCTTTTTCTCATGCCCACCGCCTTTTTAAAAAAGTAGGGGCTCAACACCTTGAGCCCCTACGAGAAAAATCATCTTGAAATTAAAACTCGATGAACAAGGTCGACCGCACCGCGTAGGCCGGCGAGGCCCCGTCGAACTGGATGGCGTTGATCGGGTTGCCGTCGAGCACGCCGTTGGCGAAGTCGTCGTTCTTGATGTCGAAGACGCCGCCGGGGAGGAAGATGCCGCCGGTGATGTTCCAGATCAGGTGGTCGAAGAACTTCGCCTCGAGAATGATGTCGGTCTCAAGACCGTACCAGCGGCTGTTGTTGACGACGCGGGGCAGGCCGGCGATGCCGGTGATTTCGGCGAAGTCGATGTCGAAGACCCGCGAGGGCGCCCAGGCGGTCAGCAGGTGGATGCCAGCCTTGAAGTACTGGGCCTGCGGGATGGCGTTGGAGATGTCGAAGGTGTGCAGGTAGGTGCCGCCGACGTAGATCGCGTTGTTGACGCGGTTGGAGGTGAGCGGCTTATTGCCGAGCTTGGTCTCGCCGTTGACCTGGATGGCGGGCGAGGTGCCGAGCGGCATGTTGAAGAGCATCAGCGCGACCTCGTAGTCCGGCCGGAAGCCGAACTGGGTGATGCGGCTGGAGAGCGGCGAGGAGTCGCCCGTCGCCATGCCCGCGATGAACTTCCATTCGCCGCCGAAGTCGTATTTGCCGGAGGCCTCGAGTGCGCCCAGGTGAACCTGCAGGTCGTTGCTGCCGTCGAGGCAGACCGGGTTGGGCAGCGGGTTGGTGAAGCCCGCCGGCACCGAGATGGCGTTGACGCAGACGTCGGAGCCGATGGTTCCGCCCAGGAAGACGTACTCGGCTGCGACGCGATAGGGGCCCTTCTCGTATTTGCCGTAGAGGTCGAAGAAGAAGGCGCGCGTATCGCCGTCGATGGCGCCGGGCACGGCGTTGCCGTTGGCGTCGAAGGCGATGCCCTCGCGCTGGCCCGTGCCGCCGCGCAGCCGCACGCCGGAGTAGGTGCCGATCTCCCAATCCTGCCGCTTGTAGACCAAGGCCGCCGTCAGCTGGTAGGTGCCGTTGCTGACGGTGCCGATCTCGTCCTCCAGCAGGCCGATCGTCGGGTCTTGCTGGTCGTTGAAGACGAAGTCCGCCAAAAAGGCGAAGGCCAGGCTGCTGGAGTCGGCGAAGTCGTACTTGCCCAGGTAGAGGAAGCGGTCGAAGGTGTCGCCGAACTTGGCGTACATCCCGTTGCCGTCGTTCTGGAAGATCCCCAAGCCCCAGTTGCTGGGCTGGCGGCCGACGCGGAATTTGCCGATGGGCGTGAGGATGTCGACATAGAGCCGGCGCACGTTGAGGCTGCCGCCGCCGCCGGTGACGATGTCGCCGGCGGCGGGACCGGTGACGCCAAAGGCCCCCGCGCCGCCCGGCAGCGTGATGGTGCCGGTGACCGGATTAAAGACCGTTAGGGATTCGACGTCGTTGGTGCCGAAGATGACGTCGTCGAGCATGTCGATCTGCGAGTGTATCGAGATGTTGTCGTTGATCTTGAGGACGGGTTCGATGCGGAAGCGTTGCTGTCCGAAGAGGATGTTGCCGAAGCGGTCGTTGCCCAGCTGCTTGCCCTGCGCGATGTTGGAGGGCGTCTGGGTGTCGAGGTCGAGGGACCAGTCGACGAACAGGCGGTAGTAGCCGTGGGCCGAGAAGCTCAGGGCCTGGGCCTGGCCGGCGACGCCGAGGGCGACGGCGCAGGCTCCGAGAAGGGCCAATAGACGGGTGCGGGCGCGTTTCATGAAGATCTCCTCCCTTCAAAAACAGGCGGCGGGGCCCCGCTAAACCGAAGGCTCTTCGGCGAAAAGACAGCGGTGCCGGCAAAATAAAAAAATTTTGGAGTGTGTCGGGAAAAAAGCCAGGCGAATCAAAAGCTTAGCTTCATCCCCGGTCCGGGGCCGACTCTAGCACTTCGGGGAAAAAGGTCAAAATAAAAAAGGACTTAGGAGGGGTAAAAAGAAAGGCCCCGCGGGCCGGGCCCGCGAGGCCTTCAATTTTTTCGGGGCGTCCCAGGAAGGGACGGGGCCTTACATCATCCCGCCCATGCCGCCCATCCCGCCGCCGTGGCCGCCGGGGAGCTCTTTCTTCTCTTCCGGCTTGTCGGCGATCAGGGCCTCGGTGGTGATCATCAGGGCCGCGATCGAGGCGGCGTTCTGCAGGGCGGAACGCGTCACCTTGGTCGGGTCGATGATGCCGGCCTGGAGGAGGTCTTCGAACTCCTCGCTGGCGGCGTTGAAGCCGAAGGCGTTCTTGCCGGCCTTGATCTT
>JADYZQ010000201.1 GCA_020853015.1 Deltaproteobacteria bacterium | reverse complement strand
GCGGTCGTGGCGCCGGCATCGATCTTCATGGGCCTCAACTTGGCGGCCCAGCTTGAGGCGAAGTTGGGGCTTCGTCCGAGCGCGGAACCCGCGACCTTGGCCGTCGACAGCCTGGCGGCGATGCTGAGCCTGGGGGCGGGGATGGGACTCGGCAGGCGATTCCTGGGTCCCCGCTTCACGGCCTTCGAAAGGGAGTTGGAGTGGCGATCTAGCCAGTCGGGGCCGGCCGCGCCGGCCCTGGCCGGGGCGCCCGCGCTCGCTCCGGTTGGAGGGGCGCGGTCCCAGAAGGCCCCTCGTGCCCCCGCGCTGTGGATGAGCGCTCTTCAGGAGCCGGGGGCCTCGTCCGCCTCGCCTTCGCCGGGAGGAATTTCCTCCGCCCCGCAGCGTCTTTCCAAGAAAATTCATTCCTCGCAGGGCGTCGACTATCCCTTCGACTTGCTTCTCGACGCTCCCCAGGGCCTGTGGCGAGGCGAGGATCCGGCCTTGGTCGGCGCGCGCCTCGCGATCGCCGAGCGGGACGGCGGCGTCTTGTACGCGAAGATCGAGAAGCACGCCGTGAACCGAGAGGGGGATCCCATCACGCCGGAAGGCGCCCTCAAGGTGCATTTGGTCTTGGAAGAGGGCGAGACGCGGGGCAAGGCCTTCGTCTATTCGGATCGTGAGTCCATCACCCTCCACTTCATCGACCTCGAGGAGACGATGATCACCCATGGGCCGCCGATGCGTCCCGGCGCCGGCAGCATTTTTTTTACCTGGTTGGCCGAGCAGGCGAAGGCGGAAGGGAAGCGCTTCAACGTCACGCGCATCACCAGTCCGCAGACGGTGAAGATTCTGCTGAAGCAAAACCTCATGGACCTGCAAACCAGTTGCGTCGAGGCCTGCAACCGCATCAATCCCGAGTCTTACGACGAGGAGTATCGAGTTGTGGGGAGTTTCGCGCTGGGAGATGCCGGCGGCTGGGGCCGCTTTCGTCGGGACGTTGATTTCTTCAACGTGTTCGGCGGACCGCCAAGCGCCCCGCCTTAGCATCCTTGCTACCACTTCGCCGGCACGGAGGTCGCCGTGAAGGTGCCGGCGCCGAGGGCGATCAAATTTCCTGCCGCAGTCCGGACTTCCATCTCGCAGACCGCGATCCGCTTTCCGAGCCGGACGATCCTGCCGGCGGCGACCAGATCGACCTTTTCCACGGGCTCGAGGAGGCGGGTCTGGAACTCGACGGTGGCGATCCAGTTGTCGAAGTGCGGCGCGGCGGTGAACCAGCCCGCGGTGTCGAGCATCGTGGCCATCACCCCGCCGTGGATTTGATGGAAGGCGTGGTCGAAAAGCGCGTCCCTGTCCATCGCGCTAAGAAAAATATCGGCGCAGGGATTGGATGGCCGAGGCGGCGACGCGTTCGGTGCCGTCGAAGAAGTCGTGGATACCTTGCCACGCGGAGCTCGCCCCCGAGGCGATCAAGGCGACGGGATCCGGGGCCGGCGGAGGCGGCGGGGGTGGCGTATAGGCCGGCGGCGTGCATTGGTAGAGGCGCACGCGGCCCGATTCCCAGCGCGCCGTCATGGTCACGTCGCGCTCGACGCTCCTGTAACTCCGGAAAAACAAAACTCCGGTCGGCTCGCTGTATTCCTCGCGCAGGTGGACGGTGACCGGCATCGAGTAGCCGTCGGGCGTGCTCTCGCGGGCGGGACCGCCCATATTGTGGGGCTGGACGCAGACCTCGTTGATCCCGCCCAGGCCGCCGAGGCCGACGGGCCCGCCGTAGCCGCAAATGTGGCGATTGAGCTCTTCCTCGAGGGCCTCGCGCGCGCGGGAGATCTCGACTTCGGTAATAGAGCCGTCGTTGGAAAGGAGTCCGTCTGAAGAGTTTTCCCCGGATTCGGGGCCATAGTAGGCCGAGCCGCGGCTGACGCCGTCGGGCCCGGTAAGCGAAACACGTCCCATAACATCCCTTTTGGCCCCATGGAATTATCGTCCATAAGGTCGGGGAGTTGCGGGAGGACGCCTATTTGGCCGGCGGAAACAAAAGGGGGCCGCGGTTTTGGGGCGATGGGGTTGGGAATGACGCGCCAGGTCGATTCGCCAGCGACGGTGGACGGGGCGCGTCCTTTTCGCGTCGGAGTCGGCGAGGGCCTGCGGGGCCCCGAAAACAATTATTGGCAGGCCTTTTCCGGAATGGCGGGATGGACTACAATGACCCCGATGGGGAGGCGCATTATTATGAAAATAAAAATTCCAGGGGCCATTGCGATATTCCTTGCGGCGATAGTCCTCCCTTCCGAAGGCATTTCCCAGACGTCCTTGAGCAGTTTTTGGAGCAAAGTCTTTCGCCAGGATCTCAGCGTCACTAGGCCCCAGGCCGTGCCCCCGGCGCCCGCCGATACGGGGATCAGGGCGGTCACGGCCCTTCGGCCGGAAGCGACCCAACTTCTCGTCCCCTCCAAATGCGAGACCTATCGTCCCTATCTCGAGCAGGCCAAGGCCGAGATGGAAAAGCGTAACGCCTTGGAAGCCAACGCCTGCCAACTCTACAAGAGTTGGGCGGAACTGTGGCGCAGCTCGGAGTGCGACGCACAGGCCTTCGCCGACGCCGAGGCCGTCCAGTGCCCTTCGCCGTGGGCGGCGACTCGTTTCGAGGTCGGGGCGCAGCCTTCGGCGCTGATGCGGCCCTCTTGCGACGAGATCTTCGGCAAATGGCAGACCTCTTCCAACTGGGCGCACGCGGGCATCCAGGCCTGCGACTATTCCTTGTTCGAGACCGGCTGCCGCCCCATGGCGGAGGCCGCCGAGGATTGCGGGGATTGGCAGTGCCAGCAGAATTGCAACCTCAAGTATGCCTGCGACGCCGAGGGCTTCAAACGCCTGGTCTCGGCGACTCCGATATATTTCAACGACCCGCCACGCTTACAAGGCTGCATGGACCAGCTGCGACGCGCGGGGCTCTAGGAAGGATGTCCGGGGAGAAT
Source organism: Deltaproteobacteria bacterium (assembly GCA_020853015.1). Classification (GTDB taxonomy): domain Bacteria; phylum UBA10199; class UBA10199; order DSSB01; family DSSB01; genus DSSB01. The sequence continues at coordinate 1,451 of JADYZQ010000201.1, read as the reverse complement.
TTCCATTTTCAAGGGAGGTACGCGTGAATCTAAAGCGGTGGTGCTTGGTCTCAGGGCTTATCTGGATGGTGGCCTGTAGCGGCGGGCTCTCTTCGAACGAGCGCGGAGGCGGCGGAGCGGAGTCGGTTTCCCCTCAAGGGGAGGGGAGGGACTCCGGATTAGCGGCGGAGGCGCCCGCCAAATCGGAGGCGCCGGGGGCTTCTTCCGCGACGGCCCCGGAGGCCCCGAGCCTTCCCGGTAGCGGCGTGGAGCCCGCGACGCCAATCTTGCCCGGAGGCATGGTACGCTCCCCTGTCTCCGCGCTTTCTCCGGTCTCGCGCGCGGAGTTGTCGGGCGCGCTCCTGCCGGGCTCGGGGGCCGAATCGATCCAGCAAAAGGCCTGCCTCGGGAAATACAATCAATGCATGGCCGTGGCCGCGGCGGACGCCGACGCGGTGGAAAAACAGAGGGGCTGCACCTCGACCTACAACGCCTGCCTGGCGGACAAGACCGAAGAAGAGAAATGCGAGGATGGCTACGGCGCCTGCATGGCGGCCCTTCCCGACGACGGCTATAAAATCGAGGGCCAGCGAGCCTGCCTCCGCGGCCGGGACCACTGCCTCGCGGCGAAAGTTTATCCGGGATGCTGCGACAACGCCTACAACTCCTGCCTTGCCGGCATTCCGGCGGGAGAGTACCGCCGCGAGCGCGAGCGCGGCTGCGTCAGTGCGCATGAGCAGTGCATGGCGCGCTACTATTGCGAATAACGCGGTCGCTGCTGAGGCGTAGATGCCCGGAAAGCGGATATTTCTGGACGAATCATTCAACGTATAAATGTATATTTTTAATTTAAATAGAACACATTTGGATTTCCTCACAGTTCCTCTTTGAGCCCCGTCTATTTTATAACTATATAATTTTATTATATTTTATAGATTTTATCTCGGCGAAACCAGATTTCGCTGGCATGCCTCTTGCTATCTGTGTCTTTTGTCAATCGCCGCCCGATGCGGCGAAGAAGGGAAAAAGGCACACGATATGAGTAAGCGAGTTCATGCGGCCACCGAAGGAGTCGTCTCGATCCTGAAATCCTCGGGGTCTTTCAAGGAAATCACCGGCGGTTCGGATTTCAAAGTGCGCGCGCGCGCGGCGCTGCGCGGTCAGAAGATCCACCGCCCCGAGGCCGAGTCCTCCGGCTTCGGCGGTCGCCCCAGCTTCAGCGTCGGCAGCGACTTCGGGACTATCAAGTCCGATCCGGACGCCTATAGCAAGATCCTGCGCGGCGAGTCGCGCAAGTCGGCGAAGCGTGCGGACCGCTACGAGCGCAGGGCGCTGGCCCGCTCGCACCGCTCCAAGCGGCCGCAGGTCGACACGGAGCTGGTAGCGAAGTATTCCAAAAAGAAGACCCGCAAGGCCCCGCGCCGCGAGCGTCCGACGCCTAGCGTGGCGATGGTCTACGCCTACGGCACCCG
>JADYZQ010000200.1 GCA_020853015.1 Deltaproteobacteria bacterium | reverse complement strand
GGGGCCTCGGTCCCCAGATACCCGTTGAATTGCGAGGGACGCCCCTTAAAGAAAAGCGGCTCGGGAAGTTTGGGTATTTTTCTGCCTACCAATTGGAAATCCCGATCCGCGAGCTCCAACAGTTTGTAAGTCGACAGGTGGTCCATCTTCCCAAGCAGGTGATGTAGCCGCTGAAGCCGGTAGAAGGGGAGGGGGCTGGCCTCGGCCGCCTGCAGGACCTTGCCGAGGATTTCCCCGTAGCCGGGGAAGAACAGCGACTGCCCGATGCGGTCCAGCATCAGGTCCTCGGAAATAAAGTGCGGCTCGGGATGCTTGGCCTTGGCCTGCGTGTAGACCCAGCGGAACAGGATGCGTTTGGCTTCTTCCGGGATCTGCAATTGCCGGATGCGTTCGTAATGGGGAAATTTCGCCCGCTGCGACTCGAGGATCCAAGGCGGCACGATGGACAGGCGGGCCGCGGGGACGGATTGCGCCAGTAATTTTTCGTAATCGCGCAGGCGGCCGCCATCCACCAAAAATTCCAGCAGGGCCTTGGCGCTGGGAACGTCTTGGGTTTCGAGGTAGCTGTCGAAGACCTTGCGCGTCAGCCAGTTGACGTAGCTTCCGGCCTCGCCTCCCAAGTTGGAATGCCTCATGAGATGCCCCAGCCGTGAGAAGGCGAGCGTCCTCGTCTCTCCGTCGGGAAAGGAGAGGTTCTGCAGCAAGCGGGAAAATAGCAGCATGTGCCGTTGGTCGGGATGGATCGTTCCCGCGATGGCGTTGGCCTCGATCAAATTGAGGCTGGCGCGAAACTTGCCGAGGTTCACGAAGTCGGCCTCGGTCCAGCGGTATCTGGGACCTCCGGGGCCCTCTCCGGCCATCATCAAGACGGCGGGCCCCCTCGCGTCATGGCGAAGAGGCCTCGCCCCTTCGTAGGCCGGGCGAAAATGGGGGACGGTAGGCATATCGTCCCCGTCGTAGGCATCGAAAATGCTTTCCCGAGCCGTCGCGGCTTCGGCCGCTTTGTCGCGCCACCTGAGGTACCTTCCCTCGGCCTCCGCTTGGCTGCGCCGAAAGCCCGCGCCGAGGGTCGCCGCGAAGAGGCCGTTGCCGGCGCCGAGCTGAAATAGGATGGCGAGGGCGTCGGCGACGCGGGCGGCCTTGTCTTGCTTCTCGTGCAAGCCGAGGTCCTGTTGCAGTTCTTGCCCGATCCAAATGCCCGCAAACATCCCCGCCTGCGGCAGCAGGCCGGCGAGGATCCGATGGACGCCAAATTCTTGCGCCAAGGCCGCCACCCGCGGCCGGCCGAGGGTGCGGCTCACCGCGAAACGCGTCGCCCCTCCCATGGCCTTGAGCGGGCCTAAGAAGAGGGCGTTGGCGATCCCGTCGCGCGCTAGGGTTTCGGCGCCGAAGTCTTGCGGGCGGCCCATCGCCGCCGCGGCAACCTTGTGGCCCAGGGTGAAGGCCGAGGTTTCTAGAAAAAAGCCGGCCCCGTTGGCCGCCGCGCGGGACGCCAAACCGCTTCGGCCCAGGCGAAGGGCGGTGCAGACCCTACCCCAGCGGAAGGCCTGGGTGCCCAGGCCCATGGCGAAGAGGGCGGCCGGATCGGTAGCCTCCTGAATCAGACGGGAGAGCAGGAGCTCGGCGCGGGGCCCGAAGTCGCCGCGGCCGTTCAAGGTTTGAAGATGCGCCCGGGCCTTGTCTCCGACGTCCTTGAAGCCTCCCCGCGATTTCGAGAGAAACTCCGCCGTCGCCGAATAGAGTTGGGCCGCATCCTGGGGATGCCGTTCTTGCAGGCCTTGCGCCAAGGAAATTAGGCCGTCGAAGAATAGGTCTGGATTGGATTCGGAGGAAAGGGCCTCCCAGGCGCCGCGCGCGGCGGGAGGGAGGCGGGTTTCGAAGGCGGTGCGCGTCGCTTCGTCGCCCAGCAAGGCGTTGAGCAAGATCTTGCCGAGGGGATCCCGGTGAATCTTGGGTTGTTTCCGGTCGAAAGACGCACCTGCGTCCGTCGACACCGTTGCGAGCCGGCTTAAGGTCACGTTGCCCCTTTTCCATTAAGCCAATGGTTGTCGATCCCCCAAGCCGCTTCAATCTTGCTGAAGAATTTCAGCTTTTTTTTTCGTCCAGGCCAGTGAAAAGTTGTGCAAAAACCCCCGTGGAATATTCCCTCACAACTATTTGCATTTCTGTGCGATAAGCCTTGGAAATATAGGGAATTTTTGGATGACGTCCCCAACGCTCCGGGTAGGGAGCCTCCGCGGTGCGGCGTCGCCCGAGGCCGGCTTTTCGGCCTCTCGGGCCCTAGCCGGAATTTTGCAAACGCTCGCCGCGGAACATCCCGACTCGAACTTCGACAACACCGCCTCTGCCTTGCGCCATTGGGCGCGCCCCTGCCTGGAAGGCCGGGGCCTGTCTTTGCGCGCCGCCTTTTCGCAGTTGGACCTCGCCCAGCAGGCGGCGCTCCGGCGGCGTCTCGGCACCCGGGTCGAGGAGTTTCTGGCCCTCTCCGAGGAATCCGATCCCGCCTTGTTCGGCGAGGCGTTGAGCGCCATGGCGGGCGGCGCCGCCCGCACCGGCGAGGCGGGCACGGCGATCCTGCTCTACGACTTTCTCTCCCGGACCGCGGGCCCCCTCGCTCCCCGGCTCGATGCGGCCGTCCGCGCCCGCGCCGAAGCCGAGGCCCGGGCGCTGCGCGGCGAGGGCGCCTTCGGGGCGCGTTTCGAGCACCTCTCCCGCGGCTTCGCGCGCCAGGCCGCCGATCCTGCGATGATCGCCGGCATGGGCATCGGCAGCCTGGTCGCCGGCGCGGTGCGCCTGGGCGTCTTGTCGCGCCTGGCGTCGGCGCGCACGGCCAATTTTTTCACGCGCGGCGCCGGTGCCTCGTTTAGCGCGGGCACCGCCGCCTGGGCGGCGGAGGTCCCGGCCTTCTGGATGACGACCCGGGCCCTGCATGCGGCGAGCTCCGAGACGCCGCTCGCCTGGGACCGCGCCGCCCTGACCCGCGAGTTGGGTTCCACGGCCCTGATGCTCGGCCTGCTCAAGGCCGGCGGGGCGGCCACCAACGCGCTCTTCCATCGCGCCCACGGCATTGCGCCCTTCGGCGCCGAGGCGGCCCGGCTGGCCCCCTTCACGGGGGTCTCGCGTCCGCTCTTCGCCCAGGCCGGCATGCTGGGCGGCGTTTACGCCGACCACCTGATCGAGGAGAGGCTCGGCTGGCGCCCCGCGGGCGATCCGACCTCGCGGCTCTTCGACTCCTTCGCGACCCTGCTGCAATTCCATGTCGGCGGCCGTCTCGCCGGCTCGGCGCTGGGGCCGCGCTACGCGGCCTCGATCCGCGAGCTGGAAGTCCGCTCCCGAATGACCGAGTTGCGAAACCGTCCCGCTTTGAGCGCCGCCTTGGGTCTGGAGGGCCTCGGACCGCGTCCCGTTCTCGCCGAGGGCGGAGATCTGACGCCGCCCGGCGGCTGGATCCTCGCCATGTCGGAGCTAAAGCCGGAGCGCGCCCGTTCCCCTCGCGGCCGCCGCGTCGTGCCCGAGCCCATGGACTCGAGGGTCGGCGAGCGGTCGCCGGAACACGAGGGCGAGGCCATGTTGCGGGCCTTCCGCGAGAGTCCCGCCTCCGGCGTCGACCGCCTGCTGAAGGGGCTTCAGGAGCGGGGGCAATTGGCCCCCTTGGCCTTGGCCCTCGAGGCCGAAGGCCTGCGCCCCGGCCTGAAGGCCGAGGAGGCCGCCCGGGCCCGGGAGGTCTTGAGGGATTTGGAGGGGGATTTTTGGAACTACCTGGCCGAGGGCCGCGAGCGCAGTCCCATCGCGACGCGCTGGGAGCTGTTCCGCGCCTGGCAGAACGAGCTGGTGCCGAAGGGGATGGCGGGATTTCTGCAGCTCCAGCAGCGGCTGCGCTCCATCGGCATCTCGGACGTCTCCGCGATGAAGAACGGCGAGATCCGGATCAAGAACCGGGTGCGCGACAATCCGGAGCTGGCGGACTACTATTTGGACCTCTCCTTGGTGCGGGGCTTCCTCCGCGAGCGCGGCTTCAACCAGGTCGACGAGAGCAATTCCAACGGGCGCTACCTCTCGCACCTTTTGCTCCACGGCGACGGGAATTGCGTCACGCTTTCCCTGCTCTTCGCACACCTGACCGCGCAGACCGGGAGGTCCTTGCAGGCCGGGCTCCTGCCGCGTCACGTCTATCTGTTGGGACGGGAAGGAGCGGCTATCGAGAGCATCTTGGATTTCGGCATCGCCTCGGGGATGCCGTATCGCCACCGCGCCATCGAGCCGGAGGCGAAGCCCCTGGGGGCTCATGCCTTGATGGGCGTGCACCTGCTCAATCTGGGGAAGGAGTTGCTTGAGGGAGGAGACTTGGCCGCGGCCCGCCAGACTTTTCTGCGCGCCCGGGACATCTTGCCGCGGAGCCCCCGCGCGGATCTCTTTCTCGCGCAGGCCGCCCAGCGGCAGGGCGATTTCGGCGCCACTCTCGATCACTACCGGCGGGCCCATGCCCTCCATCCGACCGAGGCGAGCGGACTGACCAATCTCCGGATGCGGGCATGGGAGCGCTTCCAGGCCAAGCAGTACGGCGAGGCCGAGGCTGCCTTCCGTCGGATCAACAACGCCGTCCCCGAGGACATCGACGCCTTGCACGGCCTCGAGCTCACCTATCGCCGCATGGGCCTGAGAGAGGAGGCGGACGGCGTCGCCAATTTGATCGAGATCTTGCGTTTCGACGCCGAATAGGGCTTCGCTCATCCCATGCGCGACTATTGCATCGTTCGTCTCAATCTGACCTCCGATTTGGAGGGCGAGGTTCGCTCCCAGCTTTATCGGCACCCTTGCCTGGGCCTGGAATTCTCCCCCGAGGCCGGACGCCTTGCCGCCCGCGCTTATTTTGACGCGGACTATCCCTTGGCCGAGCTGCGCCGCGACCTGGAGCGCCACGCCCCGGCCCTGCGCTGGGAGGGCGAGACGCGCATCCGCCTGCCGGCGTCGGGCCACTCCGCCGGCGAGCCTGTCCGCGTCGCCTTGCTGGGGCGGGAGATCCTGCTGCGCGGCGGCCCCGCCTTCGGCAGCGGGGCGCATCCCACGACGCGGTTGGCGGCGGCATTGCTCGGAGAGATAGACTTGAGGGGCGTCTCCTTCCTGGATTTGGGAGCCGGGACCGGCATCCTCTCCATCCTGGCGCGTAAGCTCGGAGCCGCGGCGGTCACGGCGGTGGAGATCCTCCCGGAGGCGCGGGAGAATGCCGCGGAGAATTTCCGCCTCAACGGGGCGGGTGGCATCACGCTTGCCGCGGAGCTGGGCGAGGCGGAGGGGAGCTACGACCTCATCGTCGCGAACATCCTTAGCCCTACCTTGATAGCGCTGGGAGACGCGATCTTAGCACGCCTGAAGCCGGGAGGGCGGATCGTCCTGTCGGGGATCTTGTCCGGGGAGCTCGCGGAGGTCTTGCGGGCCTTCCGGCCCTGCGCCCTCGAGCGTCGGCTGGAAGAGGCGGAATGGCGCGCGCTGCGCCTGCGTGGCCGATAGCCGGCGCGGCCACGGGCTTATTATTTTCCCGAAAAATCCCGCCTTCGCTCAACCTCGGGCGGACGGCGAGTCGTTTCCCCAGCGGAAGCGCGTCCGCACTTGGATGTCGGGATGGATCGAGAGCGCGACCGGGCAGGTGTGGGCGGCCTCTTCCAGCAGGCGGACCTTCTCGTCGTCGGGCCGAACGGGGATTTGGAAGTCGACCTCGAGCGCGGCGATGCGCCGCGGACCCTCCTGCGACATGATCTTCTCGACGCGGATTTCCATCCCCATCAAGTCGATGCCGTGCTTGCGCGAGACGATGCCCATGATCGTCGCCATGCAGGAGCCCAGCCCCGTCGCCACTAAGTCGGTGGGGGAGAAGCTCTCGCCCTTGCCTTGATTGTCGAGCGGGGCGTCGGTGTGCAGCCGCGTGCCGGAGGGGGCATGCTTGGCCGCGACTCGAAGATCGCCTTGGTATTGCAGGTCGATTTTCACCATATGATTATTTTAGCACGATTCAGTGCAGCGTGTATCCCGGCGCCAGCTCGAAGCGGGCGATCTCGGCGTCGAATTTTTCGCCGGTCTCGGAGACCATCTGGTAGGTGCCCCGCATGTTGCCGGTAGGCGTTTTTAAGGGACAGGCGCTGGAGTACTCGAAGGACTCCCCGGGCTCGAGCCGCGGCTGCTCGCCGACCACGCCGGGGCCCTGCACCTCTTCCACCTGCCCGTCGGCGTCGGTGATGATCCAGTGCCGGCTGATCAGCTGGGCCGCGGAGTCGCCGTGGTTGCGGATCTTCACGTGGTAGACGAAGAAGTAATAGCCGTTGCCGGGATCGCTGCGCTCGGGATCGAACTCGCTTTCGACGTCGACCTGGATGCCGCGGGTGGTGGCGCTGGATTTGGGGTTGACCGTGTGTTTCATAGGCTCCTCTGGAAGCAGTCGCTTGCTCTACGCCAGAACGCGATAATTTTGAAGGAATTTCTCGGGATTAGCCTCGGGCTTCCCGGTCGGTGTCCGCGAGCTTGGGCTTGGAGAAGAGGCTGCCGACCTTCTTGGCCAGCCAGATCGGCCCGATCAAGAGGTAGGCGGGGTTGGAGAAAAAAGCGGGCGCTTTGCCCTCCACCGCGTGGCCCAGAAATTGGAAGCCCCAGCCCACGCCGAACAGGATCAGTCCGACCTTCCAGTCGAAGAAAATCCAAGCGAGGCTGACGAGGATCATCGGGATCCCGACCGCGTGCATCGCGTGGTTGAAGGGATGCGTGTGGGAACGCTTGTAATTTTCGATCAAGTCCTGGACGGACATCGCGGACCTCAGGGCCCCGGATGCAGGCGCAAGGCGATGGACTGGGCGTACATATATAGAACCACAATCCCGATAAGCGTATCAAGGCTGGGACCCCAGAGGCGGGTAAAGGCGTTGGGCGGCTGTCCGGAGGCCGGGCGCAGCTTGAGCGTGGCCAGCATCAGCAGGCGCCCGACGAGGAAGGCCAGGGCCAAATAGCCGAGGCTTTCCCACAGGCCCGGATAGAGGGATTCGGCGGGGATTTTGCGGCCGAGCCGCGCCTCGAGGTAGGGATGGGAGAGCAGACGAAACAGGATGCCGCCGCCGACCAGGACTTCCAGTCCCGGAGACCCGGCCAGGAAATTTCCAAGCCAGGGCAGGAAGGAGAGCAGGGTGATGGCGAGGGCGGCGATGAGGCCGGCGCGGGTTGCCAGCATGGCGAAGCCCTCGACGGCGGCCCAGGAGGCGCGGGGCTCGAGGCCCAGCAGGACCGGCAGGGTCCACAGCAAGAGCAGGCCCAAGGCCAGGGCCTGGAAGAGGACGCCGACGATCTGGGTCAGGCAGCCCGCCGAAAAGGCGTCGCCCATCTCTTTTTGCCCGGTGGACCAGCGGATCAGGCGCAGAAACAGCAGCTGCGCCGCCATGAACAGCAGGGTCGCGAGGGCGATCGAGGGGTGGACGAGAATTTTGAATCCGTGCGATAAGCCGTCCAGAAACATCGCGGGCTATATAGTCCGCGGGCCAACGCGAACCAAGGAAAAACCATGAGCGATGCCGGCGTATTGTACCGAGGCCGATTTCTCCAATTGAAGGAGCGACAAGGCTGGGAGTGGGTGGAGCGGGTGAATTGCACCGGCGTGGTGATGCTGGTGGCGAGGACCCCCGAGGGGAAGGTCCTGCTGGTCGAGCAATACCGCATCCCGGTCGGCGCCCCGGTGATCGAGTTTCCCGCGGGCCTGGTGGGCGACGGCGCGGGGCACGGCGAGGACCTGGCGACCGCGGCCCGGCGCGAGCTCTTGGAAGAGACGGGCTACGAGGCGGGGAGCCTGGAGTTCCTCTCGGAGGGGCCGCCCTCCGCGGGCCTAAGCCCCGAGGCGATCGCGATCTTCCTCGCCCGCGACCTGAAGCGGGTGGGGGAGGGCGGCGGCGACGCGACGGAGACGATTCTGGTGCACGAGGTGCCGGAGGGAGAAGTCGAGGCCTGGCTGGAGGCCAAGCAACGGGAGGGTTGCCGGGTGGACCCGAAGGTCTATGCGGGCCTGTATTTTTTGGCGCGGAGACCGTAGGGGCGAACACAAGGTTCGCCCCTACAGCCTGCGCAAAATCCAATACTTCACATAGGCCGCCGACTCGCGCAGCGTCATCTTCGCGCGGCTCCAGAAACCACGTACGCGAGTCTCAGGCACCGCCGCGGGGATCGCGTTCAAGCCCACATCCTGCGCCATCCGCATCGCCCGCCGCAGGTGCAGGGGGTCGCTGACGATCAGGACGGAATCGCCCGGATTGGGCAGCAGTTCCTTCGCGTAGCGCAGGTTTTCGATGGTGATCCGCGAGCGCGTCTCGAGGAGGATCGCGTCCTCGGGCACCCCGCGCGCCAGGGCGTAGTCGCGGGCGACGATCGCCTGGGGCGGCTCGCCGGGGGCGCCCGTGAAGAGGAGCTTGCGCACCTTGCCCTCCTCATAGAGGCGGATCGCGTACTCGATGCGCTCGCGGAAGACGGGCAGGGGCTCGGGGCCCGCGCTGCGGGCGCCCAGGACGATGGCGATGTCGGCGTTCGGCGGAGGCATCAGGGACTCGGCGAAAGAGACGGTGCGCCAGGCCTGGTAGCCCAGGACGGCGGCGAGCAGGAGTGCCAGCGCCGCCAGGCGCCGGCGCCAGGGACGCGGCCTATTCCCCGAGGATCTTGACCAAGACCCGCTTCTTGCGGCGCCCATCGAATTCTCCATAAAAGATCTGCTCCCAGGGACCGAAGTCGAGGCGTCCTTCCGTCACCGCGCAGACGACCTCGCGGCCCATGACCTGGCGCTTGATGTGGGCATCGGCGTTGTCCTCGCCCGTGTCATTGTGGCGGTACTGCGAGATCGGCGCGTGCGGCGCCAGTCTTTCCAGAAATACCTCAAAGTCGTGGTGTAGGCCGGACTCGTCGTCGTTGATGAAGACGGAGGCGCTGATGTGCATGGCGTTGACCAAGATCAGGCCCTCGCGGATCCCGCTCTCGCGCAGCGCGGCCTCGACCTGCGGGGTGATATTGACGAAGGCCCGGCGGGTCGGGACGTTCATCCAGATCTCTTTGCGAAAGGACTTCATGGCGACGACCCCTGGCGCAAGGGGAAGCTGGCCTCCTTGCGATGCTCCGCACCTTTAGGGGAAAGCCGGCTCGAGTACAAGTGAAACTCCTCGACCCGGAAGGCCGGGATGTGCAGGCCGTGAAACTTCTTCAAGAAGCGGGCGGTCTCGGCCGGCGCGGGGAATTTCAAGCGCGCCAAGGTGAGATGGGGCGAGAAGGCCTTGGTCTCGGGCGGAAGGCCGAGGGCCTGCGCGAGGGCCTCGACTTGATTTTGCAGGGCGTAGAGCTCGGGCCCGGCCTCGAGGCCCGCCCAGAGCACGCGGGGCCTTTGCGGATTCGGAAAGGTGCCGACGCCTTGCAGGGCCAGGGGGAAGGGCGGGGCGGCGATCTCCCGGAGGCCGGAGCGCAGGGCCTCGAAGGTCGCTTCCGGACATTCCCCCAAAAAGCGCAGGGTGAGGTGCAGTTGCTCGGGGGCGGCCCACTTCGCCCCGGGGATCTTTTCACGGAAGAGCGGGGCCAGGGTCTCGCGCAGGCTTGGGGGAAAGTCCAGGGCGACGAAGAGGCGCATGGCCTCATCCTAATCGAAAGACCCGTTCAAGATCAAAGGCCTGCTTGGTCGTTGCCTTCGTCGGAATTCTCCGCGGCGGCGGGGGAATTTTCGGCCTCGATCTCTTCGGCCTGGCGCTTGGCCTCGGCGTAGGCCTGAAGGCGCTCGGCCGCGTCGGCGTAGGAGATATTCTCGTGGTGCATGTCCTTGCGACGGCGGTCGTCCTTGGGGCCGTCGTATTTTCCGTCTTGATTGATGTAATAGATGTTCTTGTCGCCCGGGCTGTTGCCCCGGCGGATCGCGTCCGACATCGCCTCGAGGATTTTCGAGGGGATTTTCTCGAAGAGTTCGGGATTCTGCTTTTCCAAGACCACGTAGACCAAGGCGAGCGCATTGTCCGCGCTGCCGCCGGACAGGGAGTCGATCGAGGTCGCGACGCCGGCCTCCCAATCGCCGGAGACCGCGGCCTCCGCCATTTCGGAGATGATGCGGCTCGCGTATTCCGTGATGTCCTCGTGGTAATCCTTGATGTGCTTCTTTCCCCAGACCTTAGCGGTGAAGTAGCGCTCCCCCTTGGAGCCGTTGAGGTAACCCAGGGCCTCGAGGAGCTGGTCCTTCGTCTTCTCGTTGTCCTCCGCCCGCGCCTCGGCCTTGGCGGCCTGCTCTTCGGCCTCCACCGCCGCCTGCTCCGTCTTTTGGATTTCCGCCTCCAGCCCCTCCTTCATATCCTCGAGGCCTTCGCCGAGCTCTTCGCTGTCGACCTCGGTCTCCGGCATCTCGACGCCCGCCTCCAGGCCGCTGTTTTGCAAGGCTTGCTCGTGATCGCGGTAGCTCTTGAGATCGCTCTCGATCTCGGCGAGGGCGTCCTCGACGTCGCGCAGGCGTTTCGCCTTGTCCTCCGGCGCCAGGTCTTGGAGTCCGTCCTGCAAATCCTCGAATTGCCCTTGGGCCTCTTGGTAGGCCTCCGCCAGCTTCTCCCCGTTTTTCTCCAGCCACTCGATCTCTTTCGCCTGCTCGGGGCTGGGGCCTTCCGGGATTTCTTCGCCGAATTCGGTCTCCGCCGCCGCGGCCGCCTCGGTACCGCTTTCCATGCCGAAATCCGACTCCTCCATGTATTCGGCGTCGAAGCCCGCGTATTCCTCGGGAAGGTAGGAAGTGTCGGAGGGCTGAGGGGCGAGAGGCTCTTGTACAGGAAAATAGCGGTCTAAATAGAGGGCGTTTTTAGGCAGGCTTTGGCTCACGACGATCTCCTTGGGGGAGGCGTCGGGCCCCCCGTGCCCTGGAGAAATGCAGGGGAGATGCCAGGGAAAGTTCAAGGAGGTGCTTATATAACTATATGAATATATTAATTTATTTAATTAAATATTTTTTCAGGGCTCACGGATCGGTCAAAAGCGGAAATTTCATGAAGTAAAAAGCGGCCCTCGCGGGGAGCCGTTCACCCCAATGTCACGGACAAAGTTCGCAATTTTTTCTTCAAAGCGTCGAATATCCGTCAAACCCACAACGGATTAGGCCGCTTGGAAAAGGAGACGGGTCTATGTC
>JADYZQ010000199.1 GCA_020853015.1 Deltaproteobacteria bacterium | reverse complement strand
TCAACGGCCCGCGCAAGGACAAGCCCTTCGTCACCGAGAACTGCGCGGCCCTCCCCGAGACCCTGCTGGAGAGCGAGCTCTTCGGCCACGTCCGCGGGGCCTTCACCGGCGCCGAGCGCAACAAGGTGGGGCTCTTCGAGGCGGCCCACGGCGGCACCGTCTTCTTGGACGAGGTGGGCGAGATGTCCCCCGCGCTGCAGGCCAAGCTGCTGCGCGTCCTGCAGGAGTGGACGGTCCGGCGCCTGGGGGAGAACCAATACCGCCGCGTCGACGTCCGCGTCGTCTCCGCGTCCAATAAGGACCTCTGGCAGCTGGTCCAAGAGAAGAAGTTCCGCCAGGACCTCTTCTTCCGCCTCAACGTGATGAAACTGAAATTGCCCCCGCTGCGCGAGCGCCGCGAGGACATCCCGTTGCTGCTCGAGCACTTCCTCCAGGTTCTGGCCGAGGAGGCGGGGCAGAAGCCTTTGAAGATCCATCCCGAGGCGATGAAGGTCTTGATGAACTACGACTGGCCGGGAAACATCCGCGAGCTGCAGAACGAGGCGCGACGCCTGGTGGCCCTGGCCTCCGGGCGCGAGATCCTGCCCGAGCACCTCTCGCCGCAGTTGAGCGCCGCCGCCGGCGCCGGCCTGCAGGACCTCTATGCCCGAGGTCTGGACCCGCAGATCGAGGACTTGGAGAAGAAGGCCATCCTCCATACCCTCGGCATGGTCCGGGGCAACAAAGTGAAGGCGGCCAAACTTCTGAAGATTTCCCGCCGCACCCTCTACCTCAAGATGCGGGCCTTCGGGATCGAACCGCGTTTCGGGAAAAAATCCCCCGCCGCAGCCCCGCAAAATGGCTAATCGGAAGTCATTCTGAAAAAGCGCCTCCGGCCCCCGCTTTGCAATCTCCAAGGATTTCCGCCCCCTCAACATCGCCGCCCCACTTGGCATCCCGCTTGTAATATCTTGGCCTCGACACACCTCGGTTGGATATTGGGGGCACCCCTCTCCTCCCCATCGGGAGGAGGGGGACCGAGGTGTGGCCTTAGACGCAGAACCCACGGGAGGCCACGATGAGAACGCTTCACACCTTTGTTGTTTCCATGTTGGCTATGAGCCTGATCGCCTGCGGCGGGGCCGGGGCGCCCGGGGCCGGCGGCGGTCAGGGCGGCGGCGCCGGCGGGGACTGCGACGGCTTCGGCGGCACGGTCGCCGACAACGCCGGCGTGACCTACGGCTGCGTCGACCCGGCAGGCGCGCTCTACGAGATGAAATTCGACGGCCAGGGCGGCTTTGTCTGGTATTTCATCACCACCGGCGACCCGCCCGTAACGAACGGGCGGTACTCGGTGGTCGGCGACCAGGTGCGCCTCGTCATCCCCGGCTTCGACGTGGACGGCGCGGACTTCGACGAGACCTCGACCGCGGCTACCGTGAAGCTCGGCATGCTGGCCGTCTTTCAGACGCCGCGCCTCTCCTGCGGGGCCTTTCGCCACGACTTCGACCTGGGGGCCATGGACGCCGCGGACTACCGCTGCCAGGCCTACTCGGCGGGGCCCGGCGTGACGCACTTCCCGGTCTTTCGCTTAGGCGGCCTGGACGCGACGCCGAATAGCCCGCTATTCAACCAGCCCCAGCCCGGCGCCGCCTTTTGGAGCACGCAGAAGGACGTCGCGGGCAGCATCAGCAACGAAGATTATTATGGGATCTACCGCCAGCTTGAGAATAAGATCTGCCTGTACTTCCCGGGCGCGCCGGCGGACCGACGCGAGGTGGAGGCCGAATTCGGCGCCAACCTCGAGACCTTAAGCGTCGATCGCGGCGAGCTGAGCGCCTCCGGGCCCTGCGGACGGATTTGAGGACCTGAGGGGCGAGGAGCCTGCCCGCGACTTCAAAACCGCGAAATGGCGACCCGCCCTCCCGCATCCGCCGGGAAACCGCAACGCTAGATCCCATAAGGAGCCCCCATGAAACGAAAAACCCTCATCCTCTTCAGCCTCCTCCTGCTCCCTGCCTGCTTCGGAGGCGGCGGCGGCAACGGGGGCGGCGGCAACAACTGCGCCGCGGCGGCCTTCTTCGTGGCCGGCACCTGGAACTCGAGCTTCCTCTGCCAGGACGACAATCCGAGCTTCGGCTGCTTCAACGGGGGCGACGTGCTGACGGTCACCCAAGACGGCGACGACACCGCACCGGGCAACAACGTGAGCTTCACGGACAACAACGGGGGGAGCTTCTCCGGGATGCTTTGCGGCACCACCTTCCTCTGGAACGGGACCGCCCCCGGCATCACCGAGGGAGGCACCTGGGAATTCGGCGATGCGCAGCATTTTAGCAAGGACACCGGCTACAACCGCAACGACGGCACAGGCGGCGGCACCTGCACGGGAGAGGGCGTGCAAGACCCGTTGCCCAGCCCGCCGATGCCGGCCTGCCCTTAAGCGGCCGCGGAAATTTTTTCGGGGAATCGTCCCCAACCTGATACGGGAGGCACCATGAAACCCTTCATCCTCTGCCGCAGCCTCGCCGCCGGGCCTGGTCCACGACCTCGATTGCGGGCAGGAGCTCTTCCCCCACCCCCATCCTAGCGGGCCCGGGCCAAACGGACCTGCCCCCTAGGAACTGAGGTTAAGGCTCGGCCTTTCAGTCTCAATAATGACTAAATAATATCCATTTATTCGAAAATTTCAGATATAGTTTAAAAAATATAATAATTTCAATATATTAAATGTATGCTTTTTTGGCACTGTATTTGGAATAAGTCCTTCCTAGGAGGATTACATATGAAAAAATTAACGACTCTGCTTTTTTTGGGAATCACCCTCTCCTTCGGCACTTTCGCCCGCCCCGCCCTGGCTGGGACGGGGGTTTTCGTCAACGGACGGGCCTTAAGCATGCCCCAGCTCATCGCAGTCAGCCGGGCCCTAGGTTATGTCCCGGGGCCGGGTTACTACTGGTATGACCCGCGCAGCGGGAAATACGGCCGGGTCGGCGGCTCAGGCGGCGGGGACCGCTTCTGGTCCACCTCTTACAGCGCGGGCAACTCCACGGCGGACAACTCTCACGGCTATGTCAGCGTCCCAGGCTACGGGCCCATCAGCTACGGGATGTAGGGGGCAGCGATGGAATTCGGCATCGAGGCCTTTCACCGGGGGCAAACGGCGCTACGCCTGATTCACGATGACGGGGACGGCCTCCCCGGTCCCCAAGACCGCTACCTCGAGATCTGGAGCGGAAAGGAGGCCGAGACCCCGGCGGTGGAGGAGACCTTGGCGACCTTCTACCGAGGTGCCTTCGCAGGACTGCTGCGCCGGGACGGCCGAGGTCCCTGGGGTGGCTACGCCCTGGGGACTCGAGTACTCCATGCCGCCCCGGAGGCCCGAAGGCGCCTGCTGGTCCATTTGGGCTCCCGGGACTTGGGGGCTGGGGGCTGGCTGGCCCTCGAGCGCACGGCGAAGGCCCGAGGGGACCTGGGGTTCGGCCGGGCCCTGAACCGGCGCTTTCGAGAGGGGGGCCCGGCTCGGGGTTGCCGGCGCCTACCCTTCCCCGATGCCTGGGGGGATCCCCTCTTCCTCGGGCCGAAGAGCCCCTCCCTAAAAACCTGGTACAGAATTGAAAGGGCTGCTTTGACGGAGGGGGAGCGAGAGGAGCTGGCCCGGGTCTTGGGCTACTTCGTCTCGGTCGACTTGGAGGCCGGGGTCGACCCAAAGGCCCTCCTCCGGATCGGGGCCTGGGCCCAGGACTACCACCGCCAAGGCCTCCCCCTCCCACCCCAAATTAGGATTTTTCAACCGGTCGCCTCGGGCCCCGATAAGACCCCAGGAGGGAGCTACCGGGCCGAGACCGATACCCTCTCGCTCCCAGCCGACGCCGGGCCCGACGCCTGGGTCCATGAGTGGAGTCATTTCCTGCTTGATGGGCTAAATGACCAAAATGAGCTTAATTCTACCTTTTATGAACCAAATCATTTTCTAGAATCAAATATATTTGATCCTAACAGATGCTCAACTTGGGAATCTTTGTCGATCTATGCGGGCACCTGCGATCGCGAGCGGCACGGCACGGTCATGGCAGGTTCGAAAAAGGCCGCCGAGGACCCCGCCGAAACCCTGGCCGCCGTCCTCGAGACAGAGCGCGGCGCCGCCCTGCCCAGCACCCTCCACCTCAATTTGACCGAGGTCTATTTTCGGCAAAAACTCCAGGTCGCGGTCTACTGGAGCGAGGCCGAGGACGCCGAGATCGGCACGGTCGAGCTCCGCGAACTACAGAAAACGGCACGAGACTTCCACCGTCACCTGGGCCGGGACGTCCCCGCCCCGCCGGCCCCCGATCCCAAGATTTCCCCCCGCGAATCCATCCTTGACCTGGCCGCCTGGGTGCGCCGTCTCGAGACGGAGATCCTCCCGCAGGCCAAGCGGCGGCGGCAAGAAAAGTTGGTCTGGGCCCGTGGCCTGTTGGAAGCCCTCCGTCCCTCGGATCCGAATCGCGGGTGTCCCGACCCCAGCAGGTGGCTGAAGGCAACAACCCCTGGATTTTGGGAACCGATAAGACCAAGATGGA
Organism: Deltaproteobacteria bacterium; assembly: GCA_020853015.1. Lineage (GTDB taxonomy): Bacteria > UBA10199 > UBA10199 > DSSB01 > DSSB01 > DSSB01. The sequence continues at coordinate 6,105 of JADYZQ010000199.1, read as the reverse complement.
GGGCAAGATGAGGGACTGGGCGCTTCCACTCTTCGCGGCGATCTGCATGACGGCCCTGCTGGGCTGCAGCGGCAGCACTGGGACGGGGGCCTTGGAGGGCACGGTGGAGGCCCCAGGCTCCAGCCTCTCCAACCAGGCGGGCCCGGTGGAGCGGCCGCCGGTGACGGTCGACAGCGGGCCGCAGGGCGGCTGCCCGCAGGCGTGCAAGGACCCCGCAGCCCTCCCCAGCTCCGATGATATCCCCGATCTCTGCCGGGAGCTTTGGGAAGACCCCAGGGACCTTTGCGGAATCCACCTCCCGCGCTACGAGGCGGCCCAAAATCCCCAGTATACTCCGCCTAACCTACCCCAAGTCGTGCGCCCGGAGGTCGACTGCAGCGGGTACCTCGTCACCGAGGGGGGCTACCATCCCGAGGCCGTGCCCTCCCTCTGCCGCGAGGCTTATGAGGGCTGGTGGTTCCGCACCCAGCTGCGCGAGGTGTCCGAGCCGCGGCAACCCGAACTGGGCCTCCCGATCCGTTCCCTTCCCTAAGGGTCCTTTCTCACCAAAAAATTTCCGATTGCCAGGCCAAGGTGGGGACGTTAGGAAGGGGCCCGTATTGCCCAGGCGTATAGCTCAGTTGGTTAGAGCGCCTCGTTCACATCGAGGAGGTCTGCGGTTCAAGTCCGCATACGCCTACCTTAGGGGCCGTTTTCGAACGGCCCTTCTTTTTTCGGGAGGCCCATGCCCGCCCCCAAGGCGACAAAGATCCTCGAAAGGCTCCGCAAGCTCTACCCCGAGGCCCGCTGCGGCCTGGACTACGGCTCGCCCTTCGAGCTGCTGATCGCGACCATCCTCTCGGCCCAGTGCACCGACAAGCGCGTCAACTTGGTGACCCCGGCGCTCTTTCGGCGGGCGAATCGACCGGAGGAAATTCTCCAATTAGGCGAGAAGGGCCTCGTTTCCTTCATCAAGACCTGCGGTCTCTACCAGGCCAAGGCCAAAAACATCCTCGCCACCTGCAAGCAGCTGGTCCGCGAACACGGGGGACGGGTCCCCGCCTCGCTCGAGGCCCTGACCCGACTGCCGGGGGTCGGGCGCAAGACCGCCAATGTGGTCCTCTCCAATGCCTTCGACACCCCCGCCATCGCGGTGGACACCCACGTCTTCCGGGTCTCTCGGCGCCTGGGCCTGGCCCACGGCAAAAACCCCCATCAGGTCGAGCTGGAATTACAAAGGGCGATCCCGCAAAAAGACTGGAGCGAGGCCCATCACCTCCTGATCGCCCACGGTCGGGGACTTTGCTCGGCTCGCAGCCCGCAATGCGAGGCCTGTCCCCTGAAAACCACTTGTCTGTATTTCCAATCCGAGAGCCGCAAGGGCTCTCTTGGTTAGAACCCAAAGGCCAGCTTCGCCACCCCCGCCGGTCCCAGGGCGAGGAAGATATCCTTGAAGCGATTGGCCAGGGCGACGCCACGGATCTCGCCGTCGACCTCGAGCTCGGCGATCTTGGCCGGGTCGGCCGGATTGCTGAGGTTGAAGACGCCTAGGACCCGAGGCTGGATGGGGACGAAAAGGTAAAGATCGTCCTCGGTCAGGGCCGGGCGGGGGGCGCGCACGCCCTCGACCGTGTTGGCGGCGGGCAGGCCGGCGAGGCTGCCGTACTCCTGCATCTGGAAGTTGGCGCCGATCCCGAAGGTCTTAATCAGGACCTTGCGAGTCGCGCGGTTGACGAAGGAGACCACCGCCAGGTCGCCGCGGCTGCCCAACAGGACGCGGTCGGCGATCCATTCCTCGGTGCCCAGGCTCATGCGGGCCACGGGGGTCTTTTTCTCCAGGTCGATGGCGATCAGGCCGCTGGCGCCGGCGGCGACGAAGGCGCCCTTGCCGTCCGCGCTCAAGGCCACGTCACGCGCGTCCTGCAGGGGGATGAGGGTCAAGGTCTTGGCCAGGTCGCCGCTTAAGAAGGCCTTCGCCGGCTGCGCGGCGGGCTTGTCCAAGATCGCCACGCCCGCCCCGCCGATATTGCCCGAGACCCGGGAAATGGCGACCGCGATGCGCAGGCCCGTCTCGAGGCTGCGGCCCGAGAGCCCGGAGCCGCGCAGCTGGCCCTGGGGCGAGACCGCGCCGATCAGGTGCTTCGAGAGCTCGACGGCCGTCGCGTCCTTCGGGTTGCCGGAGGCCAGGCCCAAGAGCCCCTCCGCCGCGCCCCGCTTGAGGGCCGCGGGGTCCTCGGAGAGATAGAGCAAAGGGCTTAAGTCCCCTCCGCTGCGGAAATCCGCGTGGGCCGGATAGGTCCCGTCGGGGGCGTTGGCGGCCTCGCCCACCGTGAAGTCCTGGCCGTTGAGTACGCCCAGGGCCCCTCCGGCCTGCGTGCCCTCGTCGCCCACCCAGACGCGGGACGCATCGGGGCTGGCCTTGACCCAGGCGGCGCTGAGGATGCCGGGCAGGCTCTTGAGTTGGGCCACGGCGTAGCCCTCGCCCTGCGGCTTGAAGGCCAAGACCTTCAACTGATTGCCGTCCGCGATCAGGGCCACGGAATTCTCTGCGACCCGGCCCGTCGTGACTTCGCTGATCGCCAAAAAGCCCTCGGCCGCCTCGCCGCTGAGCGGCACCTCCTTGGCCTGCTTAAGGTCGACCATGCGCAACGACAGCCCCTTCGGGCCGGGCACGCTGAGCAGGGCCAGGTTGGCGCCGGGAATGAGGGTGGCGTGATCGATGGGCAGCGATTCGCCGACGGTCACACGGCGATCGCCGCCCAGACGCCCGCCCGCATCGATCTCGAAGACGCGCAGGCCGTAGTCCTTGCGACCCTGTGCGGTGCGGTCGGCACCGATAGCGGCCATCAAGTAATTCTTCCCGTCGACGCTATAAGTCGCCAGCGAGGTGATGGACCCGCCCGAAGGGACGGAGGCGACCAGGTTGCCGGTGGAGAAGTCGATCAGGTGGATCGAGTCCTCCTCCGCGACGTAGATATTGCGCTGGGAAAAGGCGAGGAAGAGCGGGTTTTTGAGAAAGCCGCCCAGGCTGGTTTTGAGCTTGGGGTGCAGGGGGTCGCTCAAGTTCCAGAGGTCGACGCTGCGCTCGAGCAGGGCGAAGAAGTAAGGCACGCCCTCGTAGTCGAAGGGGATGATGCGGCGGCGGATGTTCTTCCCCAGCGGGGGGAAATCGGTCTTCTTGAAGCTGGCGGCGGGGTCGGACTGGAGCACGGACCAAGTGCCCTCGGGGACCTGCACGTAGATCGTCCCCTTGCCCGCGGCGTCGACCATCGCGAAGAACTGCGCGATGCTGCGTTGCAGGCCGATTTTGGCCAGGGGGCTCAAATCCGGTCCGAAGATCTCGACGTCGTTGCCGCGGGCCGCGACCCATTTGTCGCCCATGCGCTTGACGCCCACCCAGGCGCCGCCGATGCGCCCCACAGATTGCAGCCGCGCGGGGAAGGCCGAAATCTTAAGATCGGCGCTGGTCTCGGTTTTGCCGTCGCTGGCCTGGAGACGCAGCACCCATTCGGTCGGGGACTCGAGGTCGCCGAGGATCACGCGGGGCTGCAGATCGGAAGGTTTGTGGATCTTGATCAGGTCCTGCGGCCCGGAGAGGATGGTCCAGAGGAACTTAAGCGGGGTCTTGCCCCCGTAATTCGCCTGGACCTTGTCGAGGACCAGGGTGCTGCCTTCGGCGGTCTTGATCGGCTCGCCGACGCTTAGCTGGATCATCGCCTGGCTTTCGGTGGGGAGGCTCTCCGCGCTGGGGACCTGCTCACCGAGACCCGTGCCGGGGGCGGGGGTGGCCGCAAGACCGGGGACGGGGGTCGCCCCGGGGAGGGGCGTCGCCGGGGACTTTTCGCCAGGGCCGGGGGTGGCGCGCGGCGCGGGACTGGCTGCGGGCGCGGGGCTCGCCGTCTCGACCTCGGGGTCGGCCGGCGCCTCCGTCGCGGGAGGCCGCTTGGGGGGTTCTTTCTTTTTCTTCCGACAGCCGCCGCAGGCGCCCAGGCCCAGGCTGAGGCACAATAAGAGGAAAATCCAGGGGAGGAGACGGAAGAGAGATCGCCGCTTCAAGATAGCCTCTCCTTTTCAAGGGGGTGAGGGGACCCTTTTAAACCAGGGGGCGGTTTGGGGACAGTAAAATTTCCGGGCGAACCTTGTGTTCGCCCTCGAGGGTGTCAGGGATGAAGATGGGCCTTTGCAGAATCCGCAGGGGCCGTTCGCGAACGGAACCCCGGAAAAATGCACCGTTATAGTTCGGAGACGGCCTGCAGCCGCGCCTGCTCTTTGATGCGGTGGCGTTGGAGCTGCTCGTATTGCTCGGCCTCGAGGTTGCCCTGGCCGAGCTGCTTTTCGAGCTTGTCCAGCTCTTGCTTGGACTTGCCGGCGTCGAGTTCCTCGGCCCGCTCGACGTGGTCGGCCATGACGAGGGCCTTCTCTTCGAAGACCTCGAGGAAGCCGCCCTCGACGACAAAGGCGTGCCGCTTGCCGCCCTTCTTGTAATAGAGGCGGCCGATCGCGAGCGGCGTGACGTAGTGGGCGTGGCCGGGCAGGACGCCGAATTCGCCCCTGGGGCCGACGGCGTAGATCTCTTCGGCCTCGTCGGAGGCGATGTTTTGATAGGGGGTGACGATCTCGATCTTCATGTCTTACGCCGCCAGCTTCTGCGCCTTGGCCAGGGCCTCTTCGATGGTGCCGACCAGGTAGAAGGCCTGCTCGGGGATGTCGTCGTGCTTGCCGGCCAGGATTTCCTGGAAGCCCCGCAGCGTGTCCTTCAGCTCGACGTATTTGCCTTCCAAGCCGGTGAACTGGGCGGCGACGAAGAAGGGCTGCGAGAGGAAGCGCTGCACCTTGCGGGCCCGCGACACGACCAGCTTGTCCTCTTCGGAGAGCTCGTCCATACCGAGGATCGCGATGATGTCCTGCAGATCTTTATAGCGCTGCAAGAGCTGCTGGGTGGCGCGCGCCGTCTGGTAGTGGTCGGCGCCGATGACCTGCGGGTCGAGGATCCGCGAGGTCGAGTCGAGCGGGTCGACGGCCGGGTAGATGCCCAGCTCGGCGATCTGACGCGAGAGAACGGTGGTCGCGTCCAAGTGGGCGAAGGTCGTCGCCGGCGCCGGGTCGGTCAGGTCGTCGGCGGGGACGTAGATCGCCTGGACCGAGGTGATCGAGCCCTTGTTGGTCGAGGTGATGCGCTCTTGCAGCTCGCCCAAGTCGGTGGCCAGGGTCGGCTGGTAGCCGACCGCGGAGGGGATGCGGCCCAGCAAGGCCGAGACCTCGGCGCCCGCCTGGGTGAAGCGGAAGATGTTGTCGATGAACAGGAGCACGTCCTGGTTTTCCTCGTCGCGGAAGTACTCGGCGACGGTCAAGGCCGAAAGCGCGACACGGGCGCGGGCGCCCGGCGGCTCGTTCATCTGCCCGTAGACCAGGCAGGTCTTGTTGATGACGCCCGACTCCTTCATCTCGTGCCAGAGGTCGTTGCCCTCGCGGGTGCGCTCGCCGACGCCGCCGAACACGGAGTAGCCGCCGTGCTTGAGCGCGACGTTGTTGATCAATTCCATGATGAGGACGGTCTTGCCGACTCCGGCGCCGCCGAACAGGCCGATCTTGCCGCCTTTGGAGTAGGGCGCGAGCAGGTCGATGACCTTGATCCCGGTCTCGAACATCTCGACCTTGGTCGACTGGTCGGTGAAGACCGGCGCGGAGCGGTGGATGGGATAGGCCTTGTTGGCCTTCACGGGGCCGCCCTCGTCGACGGGCGCGCCGACGACGTTGAGGATGCGTCCCAAGGTCTCGGGGCCGACCGGCATGCGGATGGGCTGGCCGGTGTTTTTCACCTCTTGGCCGCGGATCAGGCCGTCAGTGGAGTCCATGGCGATGCAGCGGACGGTCTTTTCGCCCAAGTGCTGGGCGACCTCGACGACGAGGTTGTCCTGTTGGTCGTTGATCGCGGGATTGGTGACCAAGAGGGCGGTGTAGATCTCGGGCAGCTCGCCGACGGGGAATTGCACGTCGATGACCGGTCCGATGACCTGGACGATCTTTCCGGTGCTCAGTTTTTCAGACATGGGATGCTCCTTTGCAAATGCTCTAAAAACCTTACTTCAGCGCCTCGGCGCCGTTGACGATGTCCATCAGCTCGGT
>JADYZQ010000198.1 GCA_020853015.1 Deltaproteobacteria bacterium | reverse complement strand
TGGCCAGGGCCTCGATCGCCTCGAGGCGGTGCCGCGGCGAGGAGGCCCGCGGCTCGAGCTTGCGGGCGAGCTCGGCGTCCAGGGTGGTGACGGAGACGAAGACCGCCGCCGCCTTGTCGCGGGCCAGGTCGGCGAGCAGGTCGAGGTCGCGGGTGACGAGGTGGTTCTTGGTCACGATCCCCACCGGATTGCGGAACTCGGCCAAGACCTCGAGGCAGGCGCGCGTCAGTTTCAGCTTCTTCTCGACCGGCTGGTAGCAATCGGTGACCCCGCTCATCGCGAGGACCTTAGGCTCCCACCGGGGCGAGGCGAGCTCGCGGCGCAGCAGCGCGGGGGCGTTCTCCTTCACCATGATCTTCGTCTCGAAATCGAGGCCGGCGGAGAAGCCGAGGTATTCGTGGTAGGGCCGGGCATAGCAGTAGACGCAGCCGTGCTCGCAGCCGCGGTAGACGTTGAGGCTGGCGTCGAAGGGTACGTCGGGGCTGTCGTTGGCGACGATCAGGGACTTGGAGCTGTCCTTGAAAAACTGCGTCTGCGGCCCGGGCGCTTCGGGGTCGTAGGCCTCGGCGTCGTCCTCCCAGGCAAGCCGCTCGAAGCGGTTGGGCGGATTCTCGGCGGCGCCGCGGCCGCGCGGGGATTTTTTGGGAATTCCAATCATGACCTTAACGCTTCTTTATCGTCTCGAGGGCCCACAGCGCAAGGTCCCGCGCCGCGGCGTGATCGACGATGGGGTGAGGGTAGCCCTTCCCCAAGACGACGCCGGCCTTGGCCAGGATCTCGGGGGGCGCCTCCCAGGGCCGGTGGATCCAGGCATCGGGGAGCCGCGCCAACTCGGGCACCCAACGGCGGACGTAGTCGGCATTCGGGTCGAACTTCTCGCCCTGCGTGCAGGGATTGAAGATGCGGAAATAAGGCGCCGCGTCCGCGCCGCAACCGGCGGTCCACTGCCAACCGAGGGTGTTGTTGGCCAAGTCCGCGTCGACCAGCGTGTCCCAAAACCACCGCGCGCCCTCCTGCCAGGGAATCAGGAGGTCCTTGACCAGGAAAGAGGCGACGATCATCCGCACCCGGTTGTGCATCCAGCCGGTGGTCCAGAGCTCGCGCATCCCCGCATCGACCAGGGGGTAGCCGGTCTTGCCTTTCCGCCAGGCCCGCAGCGCGACGGCATCGCGCCGCCAGGGAAATTTTTCGAACTCGGGGCGCAGCGGCCGCTCGGCGGTGTGCGGGAAGTGGTAAAGCAGATGATGGGCGAACTCGCGCCAGCCCAGCTCCCGCAAGTAGCCCTCGGAGCCGCGCTGGGCGCCCGCGCGGCGGTCGTGCGCGGCGGCCGCCCGGACCGCATGCCAGATTTGGCGCGGGCCGATCTCGCCGAAATGCAGATAGGGCGAGAGCCGCGAGGTCGCGGCGCGGGCCGGCTTGTCGCGGTCGTCGAGATAGCCCGGAACGGCCTCCACGAGGAACCGCCGCAGCTCTTGGCGCGCCCCGGCCTCTCCGGGCGACCAGACCGCGCGCATCCCGGCGGCCCAATCGGGTTTCGGTTCCAAGGCGAGCTCCTCGAGTTTCAGCGACGCGATCTTCCCGGAACATCCCTCGATCCTGTTCGGTTCCGGGGCGGGGGCCGCCGGCTCGTGGCGCTGCAGGCAGGACTTCCAAAAGGGCGTAAAGACCTTGTAGGGATCGCCCGACCGCGTCTTGAGCTCCCAGGGCTCGAAGAGCAGCGCGGCATTGAAACTCTCGGCCTCGAGGCCTTGGGCGCGCAGCGATTCCTGGAGCGCGGCGTCGCGCCGGACGATATCGGGCTCGTAGCGGCGGTTCCAGAAGACGGCTCCGGCGCCGCTGACGCGCGCGAGATCCGCCAGGGCCCGCGCCGCGGGGCCGCGCTGAATCACCAACGGGGCGCCTTTTTTCTCCAGCGCCTCGGAAAGCGCGCGCAGCGACTGGTGCAGCCACCAGCGGCTCGCAGCGCCGGGCGCCCACCCCCCTTCCTCTTCCGGCGCCCAAACGAAGACCGGCAGGATCGGCCCGCCGCGCCGCAAGGCGCCTTGCAGGGCGGGATGGTCCGCCAACCGCAAGTCGAGCCGGAACCACAGGATCGTCGGCGAGACGCCCATCACAGCTCCACTTCCACGATGCCCTCGTCCTTGCCGCCGCCGCGCAGGCGCTCGCGGGCCTGCCGCGCCAGTCGGGCGTAGCTTTCGCGGACGCGGTCGAGGTCCTGTTCCGTCAGCTCTTCCAGATCGAGCAGGGCGTTGTGCGCCTCGCGGTTGGCGCGGATCAATTCGTCCAATTTCAAGTGCATGGCCTCGCTGTCCCGGTTCTGGGTGTTTTGAATCAGGAACACCATGAGGAAGGTGACGATAGTGGTGCTCGTATTGATCACCAACTGCCAGGTGTCGCTGAAATGGAAGACCGGCCCGGTGAGACCCCAGGCGAGGATGATCAGGCAGGCGATGCCGAAGGCAGCGGGTTGCCCGGCGCGGCGGGCCGCGGCGGAGGCGAAGCGGGCAAAAAGATCTTTGCGATGCATAGGGCACCTCCTTAGAATGATGGGCGCGAGTCTACCCGGCCTCGAAAGGAATTGTCCAATGCTCCGCATCCTGGTCACGGGCGCCACAGGTTACATCGGCGGCCGGCTGGTCCCCCGCCTGCTCGAGAAGGGGCACTTCGTCCGCTGTCTCGCGCGCCAGCCCGAAAACTTGAAGGGTCGGACCTGGAATGGGGCCGAGACCGTCCAAGGCGACGTGCTGAAGCCCGGGAGCCTGCGCGAGGCCCTGCGGGGCATCGACGTCGCCTATTACTTGGTGCACTCGATGCGCGCGGGCGAGGAGGGCTTCGAGGAACGCGACCGAAGGGCCGCGCGGAACTTCGCCGCGGCCGCGCGCGCGGCGGGCGTGAAGCGCTTGATCTATTTGGGAGGGCTCGGCTCGGAGGAGACCTCGCTCTCGCCGCACCTGGAAAGCCGCCACGAGGTCGGTGCCCTGCTGCGCGAGGGCGGCGTCCCGGTGACGGAGTTCCGCGCCGCGATCATCGTGGGCTCGGGCAGCATCTCTTTCGAAATGATCCGCTATTTAGCCGAGCGGCTGCCCGTGATGATCTGCCCGCGTTGGGTGAAGAGCCTCTGCCAGCCCATCGCCGTGCGCGACGTGCTGGCCTACCTGATCGAGGCCCTCGAACGTCCCGAAAGCGCGGGGCGCGTCTTCGAGATCGGCGGCCCCGACGTCCTGCCTTACCGCGAGATGATGCTGGGCTACGCGAAGGTCCGCGGGCTGCGGCGCCGCCTGATCGAGGTGCCGGTCTTGACGCCGCGCCTCTCCTCTTACTGGGTGGATCTCGTCACGCCCATCCCCGCCTCCATCTCGCGGCCCCTGATCGACGGCCTCAAGCACGACGTCGTCTGCCGCGACCGCTCCGCCCTCGAGGTCTTTTCGGTCCGGCCGATCGGCTACGAGGCCGCGGTGCGCCTCGCCCTCGACCGCATCAGCCAGGGTCAGGTCGAAACGATCTGGTCGGGTTCCCACGCCTCCTTCAAGCCGGGCTCGCCGCCGGCCTCACGGCTGGAGAAACGGGAGGGGATGATCCTCGAGGTGCGGGAAACGGAGGTCGCGGCCCCGCCCGAGCGGGTCTTCGCGATCTTTTCCGGGATCGGCGGCGAGCGCCGCTGGTTCTACGCGAATTGGGCCTGGCGGCTGCGCGGCCTTCTCGACCGCCTGGTCGGCGGTCCCGGGATGCGGCGCGGCCGGCGCAATCCCGACCAGTTGGTCCCGGGCGACGCCCTCGATTTCTGGCGCATCGAGGAGGTGGTAGCCGACCGGCTGGTCCGCCTGCGCGCGGAGATGAAGGTTCCAGGCCGCGCCTGGCTCCAACTCGAGGCGGAGCCGCTGGAGGGAGCCGATTCTCATTCACTCTTCGTGCAGACCGCCTACTTCGAGCCGAAGGGCCTGCCGGGCCTGCTCTACTGGTACCTGCTCTACCCG
>JADYZQ010000197.1 GCA_020853015.1 Deltaproteobacteria bacterium | reverse complement strand
TGCAGCCACGCCGAGGAAAATTCCATCACCCAGGCCGCCTACCACGGCGTCCCGATCAAGGGCGGCATCCTCTACACGACCTTCTCGCCCTGCCTGATCTGCACCAAGATGATCATCAACTGCGGCATCGTCGAGGTGGTATACAACTCGCAATACCCCATGGGCGAGCAGCCCATCGCCCTGTTGCAAGAGGCGGGCATCGCCGTGCGGCAGGTCGAGTTGAAGTGAGGCGTGTCCTCAATGCTATGCCGGAATACTACCGCCGCCTGACCCAAAAGCTCTTCCAGCCCGTGGACGCCGCCTCCCTGGGCTTCTTTCGGATATTGTTCGGCGCCCTCATGACCTGGCAGGCCGTTTACTTTCTGCAGGGCGACCGTTACGTTCACGACTACCTACTGCCCAGGTTTCACTTTACCTACGAGTTCTTTGCTTTCGTGAAGCCGGTCGGACCGGAATTCCTCAAGGCCCTGTTCTGGACGATGGCCCTCTCCGGATTGGGCGTCATGGTGGGGATTTGTTACCGGCTCTTCGCCTTCCTCTTCTTTGCGACCTTCACCTACGCCTTCCTCCTCGACAAGGCCTACTACAACAATCACTACTACTTCATCAGCCTGATCGCTTTTTGGATGATCCTGGTCGACGCCCAGCGTTGGGCTTCGCTGAGCCAGCGATTCCGGCCCAGGCCGGCCTACGTCCCTTATTGGAACCTATTGATTTTGAAGGTCCAGGTGGTGATCGTCTATTTCTACGGGGGCATCGCCAAGCTGAACGGGGATTGGCTGCGGGGCGACCCGATGCGCTTTTGGCTCTCCCGCCTCGGCGACCTGCCGGTCGTGGGGCCCTGGCTGCTCTCGGATTGGGCGCCTTATTTCTTCAGCTGGGGAGGCCTGGCTTACGACCTCGCGATCGGCTTCCTGCTGTGGTGGCGCAAGACCCGCTGGGCGGCATTCTTGGCGGTGTTGTTCTTCAACTTGAGCAATTCGGTGCTTTTCACCATCGGGGTTTTTCCCTTCTTGATGATCGCCGCCGCGACGCTCTTCGACGAGCCGGACTGGCCGCGCCGCTTCTTTAAATTCAAGGGGGCCTTGCCGAAGAAATTCGCCTTTCCCGTGCGTCACGGAGTCGCGGTCTTTCTCGGTCTCTACCTCTTGGTCCAGGTCGCCGTTCCCCTGCGACATTGGTTGATCGCGGGGGATGTCCACTGGACCGAGGAGGGGCATCTGTTTTCCTGGCGCATGAAACTGCGGGACAAGCAGGGAGTTTTGAAGATTACCGTGACGGACCCCGCCACCGGGCGAAGTTTCGCGGTGGATCCCTTGCAAGAGATCAACCGTTTTCAATACCGCAAGCTGATGCAGCGGCCCCAGTTCATCCACCAGTACGCGCAGCACCTCAAGGCGAGGTTTCAAAAGGAAGAAATCGCCGACCCCGTCATCACGGTGGACAGCCGGGTCTCGCTCAACGGCCGTCCTTTCCAAATGCTGATCGACCCGACGGTCGATTTGGCGAAGGCCCCGATGCGGTTCTTCTCCCACGACCCCTGGATCTTGCCGCTCCCCGAAAATGCAAGACCCGGCGCCTTGGGGACGCCGGGTCTTGCGAAGGAATCGGATGCCGACCTCGAGTCGGACCGCTAATTCCGTTATTTCATTCTACGCCGATATGCCAAGGCGCCGAGCGCCAAGAGCCAGGACCAGGCCAAGCCCGCTCCCGTCGGGAGGGCGTTTGCCTGCAGCGAGCAGCCGTCGCCCTGCAAAAACAGGGGCGGCACCGGAGGAGTCGGCGTTGGGGTGGGCGAAACGGTGGGTTCCGGCTGGAATTCCAAGGCGCCCATGTCGGGGTTGGTTCCGGGGATCGCGGGCCTGGGGTCGCCGGCGAAGTCGGTCGCGGGCATCGCGGGGGCGCTTGGATCGCCAGAATCGATGGCCGGGGAGCCTTCCGTCAAGTTGAAGTCGTCGCCCGCGGCATTGACGAAGAGGGGGTCGGCGTCGATGTTGTTCCCCTGGTTGACCGTCCCCGCCCCGCCGTTATCCAGGGCCTCGCTGTAGAAGCTGGTGAAGTCGTTGTTGAAGAGGTTGAGGGTGCCGCCGGTCAGGCCTGAGGCCACAGCGCTGTCTTCATCCGAGTAGATATCGCCGCCGTTGGCTTCGGCGCTATTTCCGAAGATGATGTTGTTGTAAACATCCGCGGTTGTATCGGTACCCAACAAGACGGAAACGCCGCCGCCGTTCGCCGCATCGTCCGAGGCCTGGGAGGCGTTTCCGAAGATGGTGTTGTTGGTGAGGGTCAGGTTGGTGCCGAATAAAAAGACGGAAACGCCCCCGCCGAAGGTGTTGGTGCTGGAGGCGTTGTTGCCGTTGCTGTTTCCGGCGATAATATTGTTGACGATGGTGAGCGACCCGGGACCGCCCTCGGCGCTGATGATGCTGAGAGCACCGCCATTGGAGCCTGCCGAATTTCTCAAAAACAGGTTGTCGCCGATGACGGCGTCGCCGGTGCCGAAGGAGATGCGGGCCCCGCCCCCGTCGGAGTTGTCGATGATCCCGCCATCGTTCCCTGCAAAGGTATTGCCTTGAACGGTGATATTGCCGGAATTGGTCGAGGCATTGATGCCGCCGCCGCCGCTCTCGGCGATATTGTCGTTAAACACGCTTTCTAGAACGCTGATGTTTCCGGTATTGGAAAACAGTTCAAGGCCGCCCCCGTCTTCGACGGTCTCATTGCGCTCGAACAAGCTGTTGCGCACGGTGATGGTGCCCGATTCGGTTTCCAGCACGGCCGCACCGCCGTCGTCGTCGACAGTGCTGTTGTCGAAGAAATTGCTGTTTTCGAGGGTGATCGCCGCCTGGATGGTGTTGACATCCAAGGCGCCGCCGTCGCTGCTGGCGTCGCAATTTTGGAATACCAGGCCGTTGATCGTGATATCGGCGCCGAGGTCCGAGGGAAGGCCGCCGTTGTCGATTGTCAGGCAGGTGTCCGAGTTGGCGCCGTCCAGGACCGGCAGGGTCGCGCCCTCGTTCATGATCACCAGCGCGCCGCCGTCGTCGTCGATCCCCGGGCTGTAGTTATAGGGACCGTCGGAATAGGTCCCGGGTTGAAGGACGACCATGTTGGCCTGCGGGTCGTCGGCCGCGATGTCGAGACAGGACTGCAGGTCGCCGGGTCCCGGAAAACAGCCGGTCGGGACCGGCACCGTCGGCGAGGCGGTGTAGGTGGATGAAAAGGCCGCGTGGAGCAAGGGTGCCACGGAAATAAGACCCAAGGTAAGGGTCAGCCCGGAACGCCAATGTTTCATGGAAATCCTCCTGTAATGGGTGGGGAATGGCTTGGGAATACACGAAGGAGCCTTCCTTGCCAAACAGAAATCCCTTTTAGGCCCTGGTTTTTTGGGGCTTGCGGCGAAGGCGGTCCTGGACTCGATCAGCCGTCGCCGCGCAGGTGGCTGCGGCAGAGCAGGATCAGGTCTTGGATCTCCCGGGTGTCGTGGATCCGTTGGGCGGCGAGCAGATCCTCGAGGGCGCCGGCGTAGTCGGCGCGGCGGATCTTGGCCTTGGCCGCATTGAGGAGGGATTGATAGCGGGCCCCGTCATCCCGTTCTGGCAACCGCTCGCTCGCCTTTTCCTGCTGAAGGTTTTTCTCGGTCTCGGCGGGGGCGACGGCCTCAGCCGCCGGGGCCGGCGCGGCCGCTTTTTCCCGTTTCTTGGCCTTGTCCTCGCCCTTGATTTCCGCGGCGTCGCTCGAAGGCGCGGCGCCGCCGAGGCCGCGTTGGGCCTCCGGGATGGTCGCCGGTTGCGAGGTGGCGGCTCCGTCGCCCTCCAAGTCGGAGGGCTTCGGCTCCGCGGCGGGCTGGGCGAGGGATTTCAGCGGTACGGGCGCGGCCTCGGAAGCGGCGCCCGAGGTTCCTCCAGTAGCCGTTGGGGCGGGCGGCGGTGGGGGCGGGGACTCCCGCCGCAGTTCCCTCGCGGGGGCGCCGCCGTCCTTCGTGCGCGGCCCTGCCTTAGTATCCAGCCCTTCGTCGGCCTCCATGGGCTTCGGCGCGGCGGACTTCGGTTTGGCGGGGACGGCGGGCGCGGTCTCCTCTTTGGGCTTCGACGCCGGAGGCGCCGACAAGGCGTCGGCGGGAGCCTCTTGGGGGGAGGTTCCTTGGGGGGCGATCGCGGGTGCCTTTTGACTTTCGAAATCGCGCTTCTGCAACTCCTCGCGCCCCAAGTAGCCGATGCCCGCGATCAGCAGCAGCGTCGCGAAGGCCACCGTCGCGGGCCGCAGGAGCCAGCTCCAAAGCCCGACCCGTTTCGCCGCCTTCCGCTCGATCTTGGCCGAGGCGGCGCGCAGGATGTTGTTTTGCGCGCGCAGGGAAGGGCCCTCGGATTCGGCCAGGACCTCCATGCCGCGGCGCAGGGTCTGGAAGTCGGCCCATACCGCGCGGCAGTCGGCGCATTCCTCGAGGTGGGCCTCCAGGCGCGGCCGCAATGCCGGATCCAGCTCGCCGGAAAAGGCGTCTTCCATCCAGGCTTGGCATGCTTGGCAGGAGGGTTTCTCGCTCATTGCAGCGCCTCCTTGACGAAAGATTTATGACGCAGGCTGCGACGCAGCGCCTCGAGCGCGTAACGCATCCGGCTCTTCACCGTGTTGATGGAAACTCCCGTCAGCTTGGCGATCTCCTCGAAGGTGAGGCCGCCGCGCTCCTTGAGCAGGAAGGTCTCGCGCTGCTCCTCGGGCAGTTTTTGGATGGCCCCTTCGAGCTGGGCTGCCAGCTCGCGGTCGTAGGCGCGCTCGTCGGCCGGCATGGCCTTGTCGGCGGCGCGGCCGACCGGGGTGGCTTGCCCGTCGCCCTCCTCGGGGTTCCACTGGCTGTCCGGCGTCTCGGGGCGGCGGGCCTGCTGGCGGAGGCGGTCGATGCAGTGATTCCGGCAGAGCGTGAAGAACCAGCCCCGAAACGAGCCCGAGCCGTCGAAATGCCCGAGGCGTTCGAGCAGCTTGAGGAAGACCTCTTGGAAGACCTCCTCGGCGCGCTCTCGATTGGGAAAGTAATTGCGAACCACAAAAAAGATCCCGCTCTTATAGCGTTGAAACAAGACCCCGAAGGCCTCGGAGCGGCCTTGCAAATAGGCGGCGACCAATTCGTCGTCGCGGGGGGATTCGGCGGTGGGTCGATTCATGCGCAGACCAAGACCCGTCTCCCCCT
>JADYZQ010000196.1 GCA_020853015.1 Deltaproteobacteria bacterium | reverse complement strand
TCGTTCAAGAATGGTGTTGCCAAATCGAGGCCAGGCGCAGGGCCCAGGCGCCCAAAAAAACGGTCAGTCCGGCATAGGCCCAATGCATCTTGGCCCCGCGCAAGAAGCCGCCGAGCGGGGTCCGGCGATGAAAGTACTCGGCCAGGGAAAGGGCCGCCGCGACCCCGAAGGCCAAAAACAGCAGGGGGCCCAGGGTATGGGCCGCGAAGGCCTCGCGCCATTGGCCGTGCAGCAGGTGCGTGAAGCTGGTGGTCAGGCCGCAGCCGGGGCAGGGGAGGCCGGTCCATTCGAGGAAGAGGCACTTGGGCAGGCCCAGCGCGCGATGCGTGCCGAGCCCCGCCGGATGGGGCGTGAGATAGAGGCCCGCCGCCGTCATCAGGAGAAAGGCGAGGGGCAGGACCAGCCAAAACCTGCGTTGCATAGGGGCCTATCTTGTGGAAAGCCGGGGGCTTAGCCAACAAAATTTTGAGAATGTTGACCTCCCCCAACCTTTATATTAGAGCCCAACGCGAAACCAAAACCGCCTCTCCCGCGTCGGAGTATCCATGAAGCGACTCTTGCAGATTTTTTCCCTGGTGTTGTTGTCCGTCCCGGCCCTGGCCGCCCGGGGCGCCACGGTCTACCAGCAGCCCAACAATCAGGCCAATTTCGTGAAGCTGGAAAAATTCAAGCCCAAGGGGCCGGAGGTCCAGCTCAACCACCCCCACACCTTCACCGACGAGCAGATCCGGGCCATCCTGCGCAGCCTCAAGTACAGCAAGAAGCTGATCCTCTTGAAAGAGTCCAAGAACCGCGACATCTTCGAGCTGGAGTACATCGACAAGTTCGCGCCCTACCTGATCGAGGCCTTCGCCAAGGCGACGCCGGAGCAGGCGGTGATATGGTCGGTGGTGCAGAAGCGGCCGTATTTCATCATCCGCAACGACAAGCTCACCAGCGTGCGCCTGTGGATCGTCGGCGACGAGCTGCACATGGACTTTTTGAAGGTCGAGGCGAAGTTGCAGGGCGACTACCAGGCCAAGACGACCGGTCAGCGCCTCATCGACGAGGCCAAGGGCGTGGGCGTGCGCATCGAGCCGCAGCAGGGGCAGAAGTTCGCTCTCGACACGACGGACACGCTGATCATCGACCTCAAGGCCAATTGGCCGCAGATCGCCGATGCCCTCGACGACGAGGACGAGCGGCTGCGCGAGGAGGCCGAGCTGGCGAAGAAGGGCAAGAAGGTGGCTAAGTCGCCGGAAGCCTCTTCGGCGGCAGGGGCGACGACGCTTTCGACGACTTCTTCCACGACCGCCGCTCCGGCGCCGGCGCGTCCGGCTCCCTCCGCGAAGGACCAAAGCGACGCCCAGGCCCGCCTGACCGAGCTGAAGGCCCTGAAGGACAAGGGGCTGATCACCGAGAAGGATTACGACAAGAAGAAGGAAGAGATCCTCAAGGATCTGTAGGGGGCGACGGCCCCTACGGGATCTCCAATATCTTCGGGCAATGCGACAGCACTTCGCAACCGCCTGTCTTGACGTAGACGACGTCCTCGATCCGCACCCCGCCGATGCCGCGGTAATAAAGGCCCGGCTCGACCGTCACCACGGTTCCGGCCTTTAAAATCTCCGACACCTTCGATACCCGCGGCGCCTCGTGGATGTCCAGTCCCAGGCCGTGCCCGGTGCCGTGGAAGAAGCCCTGCATTCGGCCCTTCACCCGTCCCGTCTTGTAGCCCCGCGCCTCGAAGTAATCCTGGATCCACTGGTGGACGTCGCGCCCGTCGACGCCCGCTCGGATGCGCCGGATGCCGCCTTCCTGGGCCTCCTTCACCGTGTGCCACATCCGGCGGATCTTCTCGTTCGCCTTTCCCTTCACCACCGTGCGCGTCATGTCGGCGAAGTACTGACTGTCCATCGAGCGGGGGAAGACGTCCATCACGATGGTCTGGTGCGGCTTGAGGGGCCCGTAGCCCTCGCAGTGCGGGTCCACCGCCTGGTTGCCGCCCGCGACGATGGTGTGCTTGCCGAGGCAATTCTGCGCCATGAGGTGCAGGTTGATCGTCCCGCGCAGGCGCTCGCTGGTCAGGGCCTCGCCGCGGTAGTAAATGCGGTCGCCGCGGATCTTCGCTTCGCGCAGGACGCGGTAGGCGGCCTGGATCGCCTCGCCGGTATGCTTTAGGGCGTCCTTGATCGCGGCCTTCTCGCGAGCCGTCTTGAGCACCCGTTCCTCATAGAAGGGATCCGGCTTGGGCAGGGTCTTGAATTTCCGCTTTTTCAGCTGCAGGGCGAAGGAGAGCGGGAAGGTCGCCGGCACGACGAGCTCCTTGGCGCCCAGATCCTTGAGCACCTGCGCGATGACGTCGCTCATCATGGGTTTCTTGCCGTTTTTGCCGGTGAGCTTTTTTTCGACCTCGGAATAGCTGAGCACCTTGTCGACCTCGGCTTCCTTCTTGCCGCGGTCGACCTCGAGGTCGTTGAGCAATAGGTAGCGCTTGCCGCGGTGCTCGATGAAGACGACGGGGTCCGGGGCGAGAAACCGGGTGGCCCAAAACAGGTTTGCGTCGCTTTCGGAGGCGGCGATCATCAATCGGGTGGCGGGCTTGGCGGACTGGGCGCGGGACATGGCATTTCCTTCCGGGACCTTGCGAGCGGGGTCCCTCGGGACACGTTAGGGAACGGCTTGAGAAATGTCAATGATCCCGCCGGCTTTCCCGGCCGGGTTGACGCTTGAGGAGAAAATCGTTAGCCCTTCAAAAGATGTTTCGCGTTGCGCTCAGCTTGATTTTCGCCTTGAGCCTGGCCTCGCTCGCCGCGCCGGGCCTCGCCAAGGTCAAAAAAGAGGTGAAGGCCCACTTCAAGGCCTGGGACCTGATGATCCCCGTGCCCGCCGAGCTGAAGCTCGAGATCGAATCCGCGCCCATGGCCGTCGGATGGGCGTCTTGGTACGGCCCCGGCTTCCACGGCCGCCGCACCGCCAGCGGCGAGCGCTACAACATGCACGCCATGACCTGCGCCTCCCGCGACCTTCCCTTCGGGACCCTGCTGGAATTGACCAATCTGGAGAACGGCCAGAAGGCCGTGGTGCGGGTCAACGATCGCGGGCCTTTCATCAAGCGGCGCATTTTGGACCTTTCCTACGCGGCGGCGCGCAAGCTGGGCTTTCACCGCCGCGGCCATACCAAGGTCGAGGTTCGTGAGGTCGCCGCGGCCGAGCTGGCCTCGGCGGAGTGACCTACTCGTACAGACTCAAGAATTCATCCCCCGAAAGATCCACGTAGACGTTCTTCACCTGCGTGTATTCTTCCAGCGAGTATTTCGACAAATCCTTGCCGTAGCCGCTCTGCTTGAAGCCCCCGTGCGGGGCGAAGGGCGAGACCAGCATGTATTGGTTGATCCAGACCTGGCCCGCCTTGATCCGCTTGGCGACGCGGAAGGCCCGCTTGATGTCCTGGGTCCAGACGGCGCCCGCCAGGCCGTAGATCGTGTCGTTGGCGAGGCGGACGGCCTCTTCCTCCTCCGTAAATTTCAGCACGGTCAGGACCGGCCCGAAGATCTCCTCCTGCGCCAGTTTCACCGCGTTGGAGTCGGCGGCGAAGATCGTCGGCTCGAGATAGTTGCCGCGGGCGAGGGCGGGGTCCTTCGGCGCCTCGCCGCCGCAGAGCAGCTTCAACCCGTTCTCCTTGGCCCATCGCACGTAGGAGAGCACCTGCTCCCGGTGCGCCGGCGTGACCAGCGGTCCCATGCGCGAGTCCCAATCCAGGGGATGTCCCACCTTGATCTTGCGGGCGCGCTCGACCAATTGCTCGACGAAGGCGCCGTAGATGTCGGCGTGGAGGAGGAGGCGCGAGCCCGCGATGCAGCACTCCCCGGCGTTGAAGAAGATGGCGGTGAGGGCGCCGCTGACGGCGCGGGAGAGGTCGGCGTCGGGGAAGACGATGTTTGGAGATTTTCCGCCCAACTCGAGGGTGGTCTTTTTGAGGTTGCCGCCCGCCGCCTGCAGGATGCGCCGTCCGACCTCGGTGGAGCCGGTGAAAGAGAGCTTCGCGACGTCGGGGTGCTCGGCCAAGGCCTGGCCGACGGCCGAGCCGGGGCCGGTCACGACGTTGACGACGCCGGCGGGCAGACCGACCGCGTCGCAGATCTTGGCCAGCTCGAGGGCGCTCATCGAGGTCAGCTCGGCGGGCTTGAAGACCGTCGTGTTGCCGGCGGCCAGGGCGGGAGCGATCTTCCACGACGCGAACATCAGCGGAAAGTTCCAGGCGGCGATGGCGCCGCAGACGCCGAGCGGCTCGCGCAGCGCCAGGTCGAGGGCGTCGGCGGGTACGGCCAGGACCTCGCCGTTGAGCTGCGTGGCGAGGTCCGCAAAGTACTCGAAGGTGTCGGCAGCCTGGTGGACGTCGATCAGGCTGGTCTCGGTGATGGTCTTGCCGGTGTCGAGGGCCTCGATCTCGGCCAAGCGGTCCAGGTCGTCGCGCAGCCGCTTGCCGATTTCGCGCAGCAGGCGGCCGCGCTCGACGCTGTTGCGCACGTGGCCCCAGTCGGAATCCTCGAATGCCTTGCGCGCGGCGGCGACGGCTAGGTCGACGTCTTCCTTTCCGCCGCGGGGGAAGGTCGCGAGGGTTTCTTGGTCCGCGGGTCCGATCGACTTGGCTCTTTCGCCCGAGACGGCCTCGACGAAGGCGCCGTCGATGTACATGGAATATTCTCGAATTTCTCCGGACATGGTTCGCTCCTTTGTTTCATCGTGGATGATCCTACAGCGCGAGGTCGCTCGCCATCAAAATCTCGTTGACAGCGCGGACCTCAGTCGGTAGCGAAAAATCCGGATCTGGATTTTAGGAACCGTCGCGGCGACTGGTGTGCGGGTTTTGTCGCCGTCACTGTCTTATTCAAGAGGAGAAACGATCATGTTGAAAAAAATCATCCGTCATTCCCAAAAATTCTTCGTCGCGGCCTGCATCCTCGGAGGCCTAAGCGCCCCCGCGCTGGCCGACACCCAGGCGCGGCAATTCGTCTTGAACCTGCCGCTCGGCGTCGCCGTCGGCACCGAGGGGCTCGGCGCCTCCTTTGACATCGGCCTCGAACCCGAGTTCTTCTTCACCGAGCACACCTCGCTGAGCCTGCGCCTCGAGGGCACGGTGGGCGACACCGACACGTTCCACGTCGGCGCCCGCTTCCGTTACTATTTCGACATCACCCCCAAGGTGAACCTCTTCGTCGGAGCCGGCATGGGTTACGTCGCCAACTTCGACGGCGCCGACTTCGGCGACGCCGCGATCCCGGTCTTCGGCTGGCAGTACGACATTACCGAGCACTTCAAGATCGGCTCCGACGTCTCCTTCGACATCGTCTTCAACGAGAACAACGTCGCCTTCCTGACCCGGCTGATGCCGGTGGTGGTCAAGTGGGCCTTCTAGGCCCGCGATCGGCGCCAAAAAGCCGTTGACTTGGGTGGGGGGCGCCGATTAGTCCCCACGACCATGGGCAGCATCATCGACGGCAAGGCGGTCAGCGAGAAAGTCCGCGCCGAAATCAAGCAAGGGGTCTCGGAGCTCTTCGCGGCGAAGGGTCTGCGCCCCGGTCTCGCCGTCGTCCTGGTCGGCGAAGACCCCGCCAGTCAGATCTACGTGCGCAACAAGACCAAGGCCTGCGAGGACGTCGGCATCGCCGGTTTCCAACACAGCCTGCCCGCGGACACGAAGGCGGAGGATTTGATCGCCCTGGTCCGTAAGTTGAACGAAGATCCCCAAGTCCACGGCATCTTGGTTCAGCTGCCCCTGCCTCCGGCCCTCAAGGGCCTCGACATCGCCACCTACATCGATCCCCGCAAGGACGTCGACGGGCTGCACCCCCTCAATATCGGCAACCTGGTCACCGGCCGCGAGGGCTTTCGCTCCTGCACGCCCTTCGGCGCCATGAAACTCCTCGAGTCCATCGGCTTCGAGCTGCAAGGCAAGCACGCCGTCGTGGTCGGGCGCAGCAACATCGTGGGGAAGCCGATGGGCATGATGCTGCTCGAGAAAAACGCCACCGTCACTTATTGCCACTCCCGCACTCCCGACCTGGCCGCCGAGGTGCGCCGCGGCGACGTGGTGGTCGCCGCCGTCGGGGTCCCCGAGCTGGTGAAGGGCTCTTGGCTCAAGCCGGGGGCGGTGGTGATCGACGTCGGCATCAACCGCAAGGCCGACAAAAAGATCGTCGGCGACGTCGAGTTCGCCTCGGCCCTCCAGCAGGCCGCCTACGTGACGCCGGTGCCCGGCGGCGTGGGGCCCATGACCATCGCCATGCTGCTGTGGAACACGCTGTCGGCCGCGCGTCGCTTTTCAGAATCCAGGTAAAACAAGGGTTTCATGACCAGACTTAAAGAAGAACTACAATCCGGCCGCTTCGTCGTGACCTCCGAGATCGCGCCGCCCAAGGGCCCGGACTTAGGCGACTTCCTCGAGAAGGCGCGCCTGGTGAAGGACCGCGTCGTGGCGATCAACGTCACGGACAACCAGCGGGCGATCATGCGCCTCTCCTCCCTGGTGGCCAGCGCGGCCCTGGTGCGCGAGGGCATCGAGCCCATCTACCAGTTGGCCTGCCGCGACCGGAACCGTCTCGCCCTCCAATCCGACCTGCTGGGCGCCCACGCCTTCGGGATTCGCAACCTCCTGCCGCTCACCGGCGACGCGGTCGCCCAGGGCGACCAGAAAGAAGCCAAACCTGTCTTCGACTTGACTTCCGTCAAACTGATGGCCTTGGTCCAGAAGCTCAACCAAGGCTTGAGCTACGGCGACCACCCGCTGAGCGGCAAGACCGACTTCTTCGTCGGCGGGGCGGTCGACCCGAAGAACATCGGCGCCAAGGCCTTCTTCCAAAAGATGGAAGAGAAGATGAAATACGGCGCGGCCTTCTTTCAATCGCAGCCCGTCTACGACCTGGCCCAGGTCGAGGCCTTCCACCGTTACTGCGAGGAGCACAAGGTCAAGAGCCTGATCGGCGTGCTTTTGGTCAAGGGACCGAAACAGGCGGCCTTCTTGAATTCCCACGTGCCCGGGATCCGCATCCCGGAAGAGATCATCCACAAGTTCAACGGCGCCGCCGAGCCCCTGCAGGTCGGCATCGAATTCGCGGCGCAGCAGATCCGCGAGTTGCGGGCGATCGCGCACGGGATTCATATTATGACGGTCGGGCGGGAGGACCTCGTCCCGGAAATCTTGGATAGGGCGGGATTGTAGGGGCGAACCTTGGGTTCGCCCTAAGAACGGATGGCAAAGGCGATCCCAAGGTTCGCCCCTACAAAAAACTATGGGCAAAAAAACTCCCCTATACGACTGGCATCTTCGACATGGCGCCAAGCTCGTCGAGTTCGGCGGCTGGGACATGCCGGTCTCCTACGAGGGCGTGCTGGCCGAGCACCAGGCGGTGCGCGAGCGCTGCGGCCTCTTCGACATCTCGCACATGGGCGAGTTCTTCGTCGAAGGCCCGGAGGCCGAGGCCTTTCTGCAAAAGGTCACGACCAACGACGTTAGCCGGCTTAAGGACGGCGACGCCCAGTATTCGCTCTTGCTCTACGAGAAGGGCACCGCGGTCGACGACATCATCGTCTATCGCCTGGCCCCCCGGCGCTTCATGCTCTGCGTGAACGCCGCGAACATCGACAAGGACCGAGAGTGGCTGCTCTCGCACCTCTCCGGCCAAGTCTCGTTGACCGACCGCAGCCCCGAAATGGGGATGATCGCCCTCCAAGGCCCGAAGAGCGGTGCCGTCCTGCAAGCCCTCGGCTTCGACCTGGCCTCGCTGAAGCGCTTTCAATGCCGCGAGACCTCCCTGGCCGGGGCGAAAGGGCTCATCGCCCGCACCGGCTACACCGGCGAGGAGGGCATCGAGGTCTTTTTGGAGAACGGCGACCTGTTGCGGCTTTGGGAGGCCTTCCTTAAGGCGGGCGAGCCCGAGGGCATCCGCCCCATCGGCCTGGGCGCGCGCGACACCCTGCGTCTCGAGATGGGCTACCCGCTCTACGGACACGAGCTCAGCGACGTCGTCGATCCCCTCGAGGCCGGCCTCGCCTGGGTCGTGAAGCTGGGGAAGGGCGAATTTATCGGGCGCGAGGCCTTGGCCCGCATCCAAGAGCGCGGGCCGGCGCGCGAGCTGAAGGGCCTGACGATGGAAGAACCCGGGATCCCGCGCGGGGGCTATGCCGTCTTCGCGGGCACCGAGCGCGTCGGCGCCGTGTGCAGCGGCACCTTCAGCCCCAGCCTGCAGGTCGGCATCGCGACCGCGCTCTTGACGCGCGGCGCCGCGGCCGAGAGCGGGGAAATTTTCATTGACATCAGGGGTAAAATGAAGAAAGCAAAAATCACTCGATTGCCTTTTTATTCGCGAAAATAACGGCTTAGGAGCGGGCGTCCTTATGAACTTCCCTGAAGATCTCAAATACACCACCGAGCACGAATGGGTTCGCATCGAAGGCGACGTCGCGACCGTCGGTATCACCGACTACGCGCAAGAGCAATTGGGCGACATCGTCTTCGTCGAGCTGCCGGAGGAAGAAGAGACCATCGACAAGGGCGACACCTTCGGCGTCGTCGAATCCACCAAGTCGGTCAGCGATCTCTACGTCCCGCTGACCGGCGCGGTCGTCGAGACCAACGATCCGCTGCTCGACAGCCCCGAGATCATCAACGAGGACCCCTACGGCGAGGGTTGGATGATCCGCATCAAGCTCAAGAAGCCCGAAGAGGTCAAAGAGCTGCTCGATGCCAAGGCCTACCAAAAACTGATCGAAGAAGAGGAAGAGGCCTAGGACTCGTTTTCGAAGCGCCCTAGTCTGGAGAGCCTTCCTCTGCATCCTCGCGTCTTTTCAAGGTTTGGAAATTCCTAATGCGCTATCTTCCCCATACCCCGGAAGAAATCCAAAAAATGTCCCAGGCCGTCGGCGTGCGTAGTCCCGAAGAGCTCTTCGAGGTGATCCCCCAGGCCCTGCGCCTGAAGGCTCCCCTCGAATTGCCCAAGCCGCTCTCCGAAATCGACTTGGTCCGCCACCTCAAGGCCCTCGGCCGCAAAAACGAGACCGTCGATGGCGCCGGCTCCTTTTTGGGCGGCGGGGCCTACCATCATTATATCCCCGTTGCGGTCTCCACCATCACCAGCCGCGGCGAGTTCATGACCTCCTACACGCCGTATCAGCCCGAGATCTCGCAGGGGACCTTGCAGGCGATCTTCGAATTCCAGACCATGATCGCCTCGCTCACCGGCATGGACTTGGCCAACGCCGGCAACTACGACGGGGCCTCCGCCTTGGCCGAGGCCGTCCTGATGGCCCTGCGCCTGACCGACCCGGCGAAGAAGACGGTGCTGTTGGCCCAATCCATCCACCCCGATTACCGGCAAGTGGTGAAGACCTACTTGAGCAACATCGACTGCCGTATCGTCGAGGTCCCCTTTGGCCCCGACGGCCGGGTCGACGCGGCCGTCTTGAAAAAATCGCTCAACGACGAGGTCGCGGTCTGCTGCGTCCAGTCGCCCAACGCCTTCGGCGTCGTCGAGGAGGTCGCCAAGCTTTCCGCGGCGGTCAAGGGGGCCGGCGCCATGATGGTCGGCTGCTTCAGCGAGGCCGTCAGCCTCGGCCTGCTCGAGCCGATGGGCCGACAGGGCGCGGATATCGTGGTGGGCGAGGGGGCTTCCTTCGGAAACTTCCTCAATCTGGGCGGGCCCTACCTCGGGCTCTTCGCCACCAAGAAGGAGTTCGTCCGGCAGATGCCCGGCCGCCTGGTCGGCGAGACCGTCGACGCCGAGGGCAAGCGCGGCTTCGTCCTGGTGCTCTCCACCCGCGAGCAGCACATCCGCCGCGAGAAGGCGACTAGCAACATCTGCACCAACCAGGCGCTCTGCGCGCTGGCGACGACGGTGTATCTCTCGCTGCTGGGGCCGCAGGGACTCCAGAAGCTCGCGCGCATCAATTACTCCCACGCGCATTACCTGCGCGAGGGCCTGCTCAAGATCCCCGGCGTCCAGCGGCAATTCGCCGGTCCGCATTTCAACGAATTCGCGGTGCAGCTCTCGAAGGACCCCGAAGAGGTCCTGTCCAAGCTGCGGCAGAAGGGGATACTGGGCGGGATAGCCCTCAAGTCCTGGGCGCCCGGCATGGAGCGCTCGCTGCTGGTCTGCGCCACCGAGATGAACAGCAAGGCCCAGATGGACGATTACGTCCGGGCGATGCGGGAAGTTTTGTAATGAATATGATAGATAAACCCAAAAAAGCAGGCCCCGGCAAACGCGGCATGATCTTCGCGGAACCGACGATCTTCGAGCGCGGGGCGCCGGGGCGGCAGGGCTACTCGCTGCCGGAAGACGAGATCCCCGCCGCAGATCCCGCCAAAGAGATCGACGCCGCCCTGCTGCGCCATGAGGCGCCGCTGCTGCCCGAGGTCTCCGAGCTCGACGTCGTTCGGCACTTCACGCGGCTCTCGCAGTGGAATTACTCCATCGACACGGGGCTCACCCCGCTCGGCTCCTGCACGATGAAGTACAACCCGAAGGTCAACGAGGAGGTCGCGCGAATGAGCGGCTTCGTCAAGCTGCACCCGCAGGCCCCGGTCGCGGACATCCAAGGCGCCCTCGAGCTGATGTTCCACCTCCAGCATTACCTGGCCGTGATCAGCGGCATGGACGCCGCGACGCTGCAGCCCGCGGCGGGGGCGCAGGGCGAGTTCGCCGGCCTGCTGATGATCCGCGCCCATCACGCCGCCCAAGGCAATCCCCGCAAGAAGATCCTCATCCCCGACTCCGCCCACGGCACCAACCCGGCCAGCGCCGCGGCCTGCGGCTACAAGGTCGTGACGCTCAAGACCGGTCCCGACGGCGTCCTGAGCGCCGACGCCGTCGCCGCGGCGATGGACGAAGAGACCGCCGGCATCATGATCACCAACCCCAACACCCTGGGGCTCTTCGAGACGCACATGGCCGAGATCGCCAAGCTCGTCCACGACAAGGGCGGCCTGGTCTACTGCGACGGCGCCAACCAAAACGCCTTGGTCGGGATGGCCCGGGTGGGCGACATGGGCGTCGACGTCCTGCATTTCAACCTGCACAAGACCTTCACCACGCCGCACGGCGGCGGCGGGCCCGGCTCGGGCGCCGTGGCGGTGAAAAAAGTCCTCGAGCCCTATCTGCCGGTGCCGACGGTCGTCCGGCGCGGCGAACATTTCGATTGGGACTACGACCGGCCCAAGTCGATCGGCAAGGTGAAGGCCTTCTTCGGCAACTTCGGCATGCTGGTCCGCGCCTACACCTACATCCGCGAGATGGGGGCCGAGGGCCTGAGGCAGGTCTCGCAGCGCGCGGTCTTGAACGCCAATTACGTCCGCAAGAGCCTGGAAGCCGATTTTCACCTCGCCTACCCGCAGGTCTGCATGCACGAGTGCGTCTTCTCCGACAAGATTCAGAAAAAATTCGGCGTGACCACGGCCGACATCGCCAAGCGGATGATGGACTACGGTTACCACCCGCCGACGATTTACTTTCCGCTGGTCGTCCCCGGGGCCCTCATGGTTGAGACCACCGAGACCGAGAGCCCCCAGACCCTCGACCGCTTCATCAAGGCGATGAAAGAGATCGCCCGCGAGTGCCGCGAGGAGCCCGAGACCGTCAAGGCCGCCCCGCACGTCCCCAAGGTGCGGCGCCTCGACGAGGTGAAGGCCGCGAAAGAGCCGAAGTTCGTCTATGTCCCCAAAAATCCCTGAGGTGGCCATGAAATCGATTCGATTCGCAGGTTTGCTCGTCCTCCTGTTTCCCCTGAGTCTGGCCGCGGCCGGGCTGGAGAGCGTCTACACCGAACTCGATCCGAAAAAGTGCAAGACGCTGAGCGTCGACAAGGAGACCGGCGACTCCGAGCAGCAGTGCCCCGGCGTGGCCGGTTATAGGCTGAAGGTCTCGGACGGCGACCTGCGCCAGTCGGTGACGGTCGTCGATCCCCAAGGCAAGGAGCATCCGCTGGAATATTGGTCGGTGATCTCGGGCGGCTTTTCCACCCTCGGGCCCAAGGCCGAGTGGCGGGTCGAGCAGCAAGGCGGCAAGCTCGTCCCGAAGGCCCTGATCGTACGGGTCAACGCCTCGGAGAATCCCGAGGATCCCAACAAGAAGACCTCCTACCTCGCGGTCGCGAAAATCGCCCCCGCCAAGACCTGCGTGACCGCGAAGATCCCGCCCGGCCCCAAGATGAACGAGCTGGCCCGCGAGGCCGCGGATGCGGCGCAGGGACAGCCCTGCCTGCAGCCGAAGTGAATTCATTTTATAGATAGGTGATGAAGTTCCAGTGCATCCGCAGGACGCCGTCCTTGTCCATCACCTTCTGCGGCGGGGCGGAGAAGGGCGCCGATTCGCGGATGGTGCGCAGGGCCTCCTCGTCGTAGCCCGGAATCCCCGAGGATTTGACCACAAACAATTCTTTCAGCCGCCCGTCGGGCGAAACCGTCACCGCCATCGCGACGCTCACCTGTCCGACCACCACCCGGTTGCCCGCGAAGTGGCGGCGCAGCGGGGGCGCGGGGTTGAAGCGCATCCGGAAGATCCGCTTGAGCTGCGTGAAGTACTGCACGTCGGGGAAGGCCGCCGTGTTGAGATAGGTCTTGCCGCCGATCTTCACGTCGGGGAAGAAGTCGTGCGCGAAGCTGTCGAAGTCGCCCGGCGCGCCGGGCCGGCCCTTGAGCGGCGACTCGTAGGGGACGCCCTTGCCCATGGGTTCTTTCAGCGCGACCTTTTTATCTTTGGAGGGCTGCTTTTCCTTGGACTCCTTCGGCAGCAGGTCCTTGAAGTCGGCCGGCTTCAAGGAAAGATCCTCTAGGGAAACCTCTTTCTGGGGCGCCTCCGGGGCCTCCTTGGGCGGCGCCTCCTCGGGCAGGGCCTTGGGTTCGAGGGCCTCTTCCTTCGGCAGGGGACGCTCCGGCTCTTTCATGGCGACCTTTTTCGACGTCTTCTCGGGTGGGCCGGGGATCTGGGCGTTGTCGCCCTTCTTGCCGTCTTCGGAGGTCTCGGTCTCGAGCTTCGCGTTTTTGGGGATGCGCGGCGCGGCGGTTTCTTCTTTGACGCTCGAATTGTATTTGCTCGCGAAGCGCGTCTTCTCGGGGACTTTTTCGACTTTGGGTTTGGCGATGTCGGCCAGCTGGAGGTTGGCGCCGGAGACCACCGGGATCTGCGGCGTCAGGTCCTGCGGGTTCACCCAGACCACCTCTTGCGGCGGGGGAGGGGGCGGGAGCTTGGCCTGGAGATGCTCTTGCAGGCGGTAGAAGAAGCTGCCCAACAAGGCGTGCAGGAACAGGGAGAGCAGCACGAAAAAGGCGACCCGTCGCATGTTCTTTTCGTCTTGAGGACTCAGCATCGCTTCACCCGGCGGCTTTAGAGGCTGTTGAAAAACTGATTTTATTCCCGCCGGAGTAAATCCGGCTCCATACACCGCCCGAAAATTCTTCGGATTTTCGGGGTCCAACCACCGGTGGTTTTTCAACAGCCTTACCCAGCATGTTTCGCCTTGAGGCGGGATTTCCACTGGATACGGTCTTCCCGCCGCTTTTGGCCTTCCTGAAATCGGCGTTTTTCCTCGGGAGTTTCGGGCGTCACCGCGGGCACCGCGGTGGGGCGCCCGACGTCGTCCAGGGCGACGAAGGTCAGGTAGGCGCTGGCGGTATGGCGCCGCTCGCCGGTGAGCGGGTTTTCGCATTCGATGCGCACGCCGATCTCCATCGAGGTGGTCGCCGTGAAATTGACCGCCGCCTTGAGGATGACGATGTCGCCCAGCCTAATCGGCGAGATGAAGTGCAGGGCGTCCATGCTGGCCGTTACCGCGACCTTGCGGCAGTGGCGGC